>NZ_JBSGUP010000628.1:0-4804 GCF_053607985.1 Streptomyces sp. NPDC055078 | reverse complement strand
CGGCCGCCGTCACGGAAGTACGTACACGCACGTCACTGTCCCCCTGGGTTGGTTGAAAGACGCGCGCCAAGCTATCAGGAGGCTCTCGTGCGCCCGTGATCAGCCAGGACAGCCGTGAGCAGGCAGGAGCAGCCGTGAGCAGCCGTGAGCAGCCATGACAGCCATGACAGCCGTGAGCAGCCGTGAGCAGGCATGAGCAGCCCGGACGGCCACGGCCACGGGCACAGGCACCCGTGGCCACGGTCACCCGGCGGCGCGCGTCCTCAGCGCCCCGCCCTCATGCCCCGGCCCCGGACGCCGAATCCGGGGTCCCATGACTTGTCGCGCTCGTCCCCGCCCTCTCCGTCCATCCGGTCGGGGACCGCCCTCGGCCCGGTCATGAACAGGAGCTGGCCGAGAGGGGGCCGGACACCGTCCGGGCGGTCGTCGTGCGGTGTGCGTTCACTCATATACGTCCCCTTCGTTCAGTTCCAGCGGGTGACGCGGCGGGGCCGGGCCGGGCGGTCGGTCCGGCGGCCCGCTGCCGCTCCACCCCCGATTCCACCGCCCGGCGTATTGTTCGGCAGCTCTCCCGGGGTGATGAAACATTGGCCAAAGCGGATCTTTCAGGGCCACGCGCCCGGTGATTGGCTTGGCGGTCCGGCTGTCTCCGCCTGGTGCGGAGGCGGCGGGAGTGGGGGGTGAGGTGTGGCGGGACGTCGTGAGGTGCCGGTCGATCCGGACGCGGGACCGGTGCAGCAGTTCGCGTACGAACTGCGGAGACTGCGCCGGGACGCGGGGCGGCTCACCTATCGGGCGATGGCGCGGAGCGCGGGCTACTCGGTGACAACGCTGTCCCGCGCGGCGGCCGGGGGGCAACTGCCCTCGCTGCCGGTGGCCCTGGCGTACGCGACGGCGTGCGGAGGCGACCGCGCGGAGTGGGAGGCGCGGTGGCGCCGGGCGGTCGCGGAGAGCGCGTCCGTATCCGGGTCCGAAGGGGACGGGGAGCACACCGACCCGCCGTACCGTGGCCTCTCCCGGTTCGAGGCCGGGGACCGTGAGCGGTTCTTCGGCCGCGACCCGATCGTGCGCGACCTCAGCGCACTGGTGCGCTCCCGGCGCGTGGTCGCGGTCGTCGGCGGCTCGGGCACCGGAAAGTCCTCCCTGCTGCGGGCGGGCCTCGTCCCCCTCCTGCGGAACGGCACCCCGCCGCCGACGCCCGACAGCGGTTCCCCGGCTCCGGACACCTCCGCCCCGGAAGACCGGACCCCGGACCCCCACCTCCCCGCCGCCCTGCGGATCCTCACCCCCGGCGAGCACCCCCACCGCACCCACCGGTCCCTGCTCGTGCCGGTGGACGCCCCGGGCGAGACGGTCGTCATCGTCGACCAGTTCGAGGAGACGTTCACGCTCTGCACCGACGCGGTCGAGCGGAGGCGGTTCATCGAGCTGCTGCTGACCGCCCTGCGGCCCGACAGCCGGCTGCGGGTCGTCATCGCGGTACGGGCGGACTTCTACGGCAGATGCTCCGAGTACCGGCGGCTCGCCGACGCCCTGAGGGACGCGAGCCTGCTGATCGGTCCCATGACGCGCGGTGAACTGCGGGAGGCGATCACCCGGCCCGCCCAGGCCGAGGGGCTGACCGTCGAACGCGGTCTGACCACCCGGATCGTCGACGAGATCGCGGGACAGCCGGGCGGCCTGCCGCTGATGTCGCACGCCCTGCTGGAGACCTGGCGCCGCCGCCGGGGCAGGGCCCTGACCCTCGCCTCGTACGAAGCCGCCGGGGGTGTGCACGGCGCGATCGCCATCACCGCCGAGGACACCTACTCCCGGCTCTCCCCCGACCAGGCGCGGCTCGCCCGCCAGATCCTGCTGCGGCTGATCACCCCGGGGGACGGCGTACCGGACACCCGGCGTCCGGTGGACCGGCGGGAACTGGACCCGGACGGGGCCAAGGACACGGCCGTGGTCCTGGAACGACTGGCGAGCGCCCGGCTGATCGCCCTTGACGAGCAGACCGTCGATCTGGCGCACGAGGCGCTGATCACCGCCTGGCCCCGGCTGAGCGGCTGGATCGACGAGGACCGCCGGCGGTTGCGCGTCCACCGGAAACTGACGGAGGCGGCACGCGCCTGGGAGGAGCTGTCACACGACTCGGGGGCGCTCTACCGGGGGCTGCGGCTGGCCGAGGCGCGGGAGGTGTTCGGCCCGGCCGGGCGGCCCGGGGAACTCACCGCGCTCGAATCGGGGTTCCTCGCCGCGAGCGGTGCGGGCCGGATCCGGGAGCGCCGCCGCAAACACGCCCTGATCGTTTCCGTATCGGTGCTGCTGGCACTGACCATGGTGGCGGGTCTTGCCGCCTGGCAGCGCAGTCAGACCGGTGAGCGGCGGCTCGCCGAGGCCACCTCCCGGCGGGTGGCGTCGCTCGCGCAGAACATGCGGTACGCCGATCCGCTGACCGCGATGCGGCTCAGCGTCGCCGCCTGGCGCATCAGCCCCACGGCGGAGGCGCGGGCGGCGCTCTTCGGCGCCGTGACCCAGCCCGAGCAGGACAGCTTCCAGCTGCCCGGCGACCGCAGCGAAGGCACACCCCACCTCAGCGCCGACGGCCGCACCCTTGCCGTCGCGGACCCGAGCGGTTCGGTACGGATCTGGGATGTGGAGGGCCGCAAACAGACCCATCGCTTCGGGATGGGGCTGCGGGAGGATGTGCACGGCTTCGCGGCGGACGGGCGGCGGCTGCTGTCGCAGACGGTGCAGGGCCAGTGGCAGCTGTGGGACACGGCCTCCGGCAGACCGACCCTGCTGCCGTTCCACAGCGGTGACACCCTCTCCGCCGACGGCCCGAAGGGCGACGCGTTTCTGGCGGTGACGCGGGACGGGGTCACCGTATGGGCCCCGGGGGAGGGGCGGCGGCTGTTCCAGCGCCCGGGAGACACCCGGCGGGCCCTCCTCAGCGAGGACGGCCGGCTGGTGGTCCTGTGCACCGCGGCGGGCGCGTTGGAACTGTGGGATCTGCGGGACCGGCGCCGGCTGCCGGTCGCGCGCGGTCAGGCGATCTCCCCGGCGGCCTGCGGCTCCGGCGCCAGGATCCTTTGGCTGGAGTCGCGCACCGACCGGCTGATCGTGCACACCGACACCCGGATACGGATCTGGGAGCCGGCCACCGGCCGGGAGCTGCCAGCTGTCCCGATCACCCGGACCTTCGCCGATCTGGCCGGCTCCGACGGAAAGTTCCTGGTCACGGCGGACGACCAGCAGATCCTCGTGTGGCGGGTCGGCCACCGCGGGGCGCCCGTCTTCCGCTACCCCCTAAGGGGAGGGCGTATCCAAGACCTGGTCCTGGATACGCGCCGAGGGGTGATCCGGTACGTCGAGCCGTACGCCGGTTCGGCGGTACGGACCATCTTCCTCGGGAACGCCCTGGACCCGCGGTGGCGTGCCGGGTCGGGTGCCCCGGCCACGCCGCGCGATCCGTACGGGTCCGGCACCCCCGGCGAGCTGACCGCCATGGCCCTGGGGCCCGTTGGCCACGACACCCTGGCGACCGGCGGGCTGACCGGCTGGGTGACGATCTGGGACCGTGCCTACGAGCGTCGTACCGGGACCTTTCACGCCACCGCCACGGGACCGGGCGCGGTGCCGGAGGCCGTGACCGCCCTGGCCTACTCCCCGGACGGCCGCATCCTGGCGACCGGCGGCGCCACCGGCACCGTACGGCTGTGGGACGCCGTGTCCACGCATCCGCTGGGAGGTCCGCTGCTCACCTCGGGGGACACGGTCCGGTCCCTCAGGTTCGGCCGTGACGGGAAGCGGCTGACCGTGGCGGGCGCCCACACCCCGCCGCGCTCCCACCCCATCGATCCCGAGCTGTCCATCGCCGTGGTGTGCGAACGCTCCGGCGGCGGACTGCGCGCCGCCGAGTGGAAGACCCATATCCCCGCGCTCGCGTACCGGGACACCTGCTGAGGAAGCCGGCGAGAGGCTGACGCAGCGAACCGCGCCACGCGCGAGGTCCGGAGGCCACAGCTCGAAGGCCCACCGCTTGGAGCCCACCGCTCGGAGTCCGGCCGCCCGACCATCGGTCCGGCAGCCCGTCCATCGACCGGAGTTCATCCGGCTTTCGGAAACGGGAAACTCCGCCGACACGGCCGTAGCTGACGATGTAATGGGCCGGAACTGTAACCGAGGGAATACCCCCCGTGCACGTGCATCTGCCCGTGCTGACGCTTATGCATTCACGCGTGAAACAGAGCTATGATCCGGGACTGTTGACACATGCACCTTGTACCCCGGGAGCGACTCGTGCACCACGCGTACAACGGCATGGCGGCCACAGAGCTCCATGAGGCCGTCTGGCAGAAGAGCAGGCACAGCAACTCCCAGGGATCGTGCGTGGAGTTCGCCAAACTGCCCGGCGGGAATGTCGCGATGCGCAACTCACGCCATCCCGACGGACCCGCCCTCGTCTATACGCCCGCCGAGATCGAGGCCATGCTACTGGGCGTCAAGGACGGGGAGTTCGACCATCTGATCGCGGGAGCCTAGGGAACACACGGGCCGGACTCCCGAAGGCCCCGGAAGTCCCGGAAGTCCAGGAACCCCACGAAGCCCCACGAAGCACTCGATGCCGGTCGCCGGAAAAGCGGAATCAGCGGCAGAACAACGGCGGAACAACGGCGGAAGCAACGGGAGTACGGACCGGGCGGGACGTTCCTCCGGGGATGCGTCAGGGGATGCGTCCGGGGAGGAGCGGGCCCGCCCCCCGATAGCCGGGCCCGCTCCCCGGCACGTCCGGCCGGCCCCCCACGCCGGGCCGAAC
>NZ_JBSGUP010000627.1:0-4810 GCF_053607985.1 Streptomyces sp. NPDC055078 | reverse complement strand
CACCGGCCCCTCCGTCGTGGGCGTCGTCTGCTCCTGGGACACCGGCGACGGCGTCACCGCGCTCATCGCGACCGCCGGGGCGGCCGGTGGTGCCGGGGACGGCGGCGGGGGCGGCGACAGCCATCTGGCCGCAGCCGCCTCGGGCGCCGGCCGGGGGGTCCGGCTGCGGTGGGTGGTGCGCCCCGGGCCGCTGGCCGAGGGCGCGAGCGCCCGCTACCGGTTCACCGCCACCCACACCGACGGCCGGACCCGCAGCACGCCCTGGCACACCCTGGCCCCGGCGGTCTGGCGCGACGGCGCCCCCGCGCTGGAGATCGGTGGCCCCGCCGCCCGCCCGGTCCCGGGCAGCGCCCGTACCCTCACCGCCGCCGACGGAACACCGCTGCGGGTGCGGTTCGCGCTGCGCCTCGACGCGGCGGAGCACGTGGTGGGCTTCGGCGAGCGGTTCAACGCCGTCGACCAGCGGGGCACCGTCCTCGACGCCCAGGTGTTCGAGCAGTACAAGGGCCAGGGCTTCACCACCCGTACGTATCTGCCGATGCCGTTCGCGCTCGTCATCGGCGGCGACGGCTGGGGCTTCCACGTCCGTACGTCCCGGCGCACCTGGTACGACGTGGGCGCCAGCGACGGCGACCGGCTGTGGATCGAGGCCGAGGTCGGCGCCGACGGGGTCCTGGACACCCACTGCTACGCGGGCACACCGAGCGAGGTCCTGGGGGCCTTCCTCGACGAGGCGGGCCGCCCCGAGGAGCTGCCGGAGTGGGTGTTCGGCCTGTGGGCCAGCGGCAACGAGTGGAACACCCAGGCCCGGGTGATGGCCGAGATGGACCGGCACCGCGACGAGGACATCCCCGTACGCGCGCTGGTCATCGAGGCATGGAGCGACGAGTCGACGTTCACCGCCTTCCGGGACGCCCGCTACGAGGTCCGCGAGGACGGTTCCCCGCACCGGCTGGCGGACTTCGCGTTCCCGGCCGACGGGGCGTGGCCCGACCCCAAGGGCATGGTCGGCGAACTGCACCGGCGCGGCATCAGAGTGCTGCTGTGGCAGATCCCGCTGATGAAGACGCGGCCCGCGCCGCGCGGCCAGGCCGCCGCCGACGCCCGCGCCCTCATCGAGCACGGGTACACGGTCCGGGAACAGGGCGGCAGCCGCCCCTACCGCAACCGGGGCTGGTGGTTCCCGCTCGCCCTGATGCCCGATCTCACCGACGCGGCGGCCCGATGTTGGTGGCTCGCCAAGCGCCGCTATCTGGTGGAGGAGGTCGGCGTCGACGGCTTCAAGACCGACGGCGGCGAGCACGCCTGGGGCGCGGATCTCCGGTACGCCGACGGCACCACGGGAGCCGAGGGCAACAACCTCTTCGCCGTCGCCTACCCGCGCGCCTACGGCGAGTTGCTCCGCGCGGCCGGCAAGCCCCCGGTCACCTTCAGCCGCGCCGGATTCACCGGCTCCCAGAACGCGGGCGTCTTCTGGGCCGGCGACGAGGACTCCACCTGGGACGCCTACCGCCACTCGGTCAACGCGGGCATCACCGCCTCCGCCTGCGGCATCGTCTACTGGGGCTGGGACCTGGCAGGCTTCTCCGGCGAAGTGCCGGGCGCGGAACTCTATCTGCGCGCCACCGAGTTCTCGTGCTTCGTGCCCGTCATGCAGTACCACTCGGAGTACAACCACCACCGGCTGCCACTGCGCGACCGCACCCCCTGGAACATCGCCGAGCGCTCGGGCGAACCCCGGGTGACGGAGATCTTCCGCCGCTACGCCAAGCTGCGCGAGCGCCTGGTGCCATATCTCGCCGAGGAGACGAGGCGCGGGCTCGCCGAGAACAAACCACTGATGCGCGGCCTGTTCTTCGACCACCCCGGCGACCCCCGTATCTGGGACTTCCCCGACCAGTTCCTCCTCGGCGCCGACCTGCTCATCGCCCCCGTCACCGAGCCGGGCGCCACCGTCCGCCGGCTCTATCTCCCCGAGGGCGCGTGGGTCGACGCCTGGACGGGCGAACCGCTGACCGGCGGCCGGGTCATCGAGCGCGAGGCACCCCTGGGCACCATTCCGGTCTACGCGCGGGCGGCGCGCTGGCCGTCCCTGCGGCCGGTCTTCGCCGAACCGGGCACGGCGGGCGAGTGAGGAATCCCGGGGCAGCTCCGCTTCACCGCGCCGTGCGGAAATTCGCTGGCTCCCGGCGGGCCGCGCTCCTACCATCCAGGCCGTGATCATTCGTAGGGCGACCGGCGGACCGGCCCGCTGCCGACGGGCCTCGCCCCGTGGCGCGGCGGCCGTGGCCGGGCCCCGGAAGGAGTTTCGGTGACGCAGACCGAGAGCGTCGTGCGCCTGGTGCGGGGGACGTTCGGCCCGGATGTCGTCGGGGCCTACGCGCACGGCTCGGCCGTGCTGGGCGGCCTGCGGCCGTACAGCGATATCGACGTGCTCGTCGTGTCACGGCGGCGTACGACGGCGCCGGAGCGCCGGGCCCTTGTCGACGCGCTGCTGGAGATCTCCGGCGGGGGTGCGGCGCGGGGCGAACCGCGCCCCGTCGAACTGACCGTCGTCGTCCGGTCGGAGATCCGTCCGTGGCGCTATCCGCCGGTCTGCGAGTTCCAGTACGGGGAGTGGCTGCGCGACGACTACGAGCGCGGCTGGACGCCTTCCCCGGAGCCGAGCCCCGATCTGGCACCCCTGATCACGATGGTGCTGCTCGGGAACACCGCGCTGCTGGGGCCGCCACCGGCTCAGGTGCTCGACCCGGTGCCGCACGACGACCTGCGCCGTGCGATCGCCGCCGGAGTGCCGGAGCTGCTGGCCGATCTTGAGGAGGACACCCGGAACGTCGTCCTGACGCTCGCCCGCGTCTGGGCGACCCTCGCCACCGGGACGATCCTCTCCAAGGACGCGGCTGCCGCCTGGGCGCTCGACCGGCTGCCCGCCGCGCACCGGCCCGTGCTGGCCCGGGCGCGGGCCGTCTACCTCGGGAACGAGGCGGAGCGCTGGGACGATCTGGGGCCACGGCTGCGGCCGTACGCCGACGAGGTGGCCGGGGTGATCGGCCGGCTGACCGCGAGCGGCGGCGGGTCCGGAGCCCGACCGGTGGAGTGAGGCGCGCGGGGCGGGCCGGGGGGCGGTCGTCCCGTACGCCCGGACGCGTGCGGCTGGGCGTACCGGCGGCGGGTCCTGTACGCCCGGCCGTGTGAGGCCCGGCGCGCGCCCGTGGGAAGGGCGTCCCCGGAGAGGGGCGTCCCTGGAGAGGGGCGTCCCTGGAGAGGGCCGTCCGTACACCCGGCCGGCGGCGCCCGGCCCTGTACTACGCTCGCCGTCATCCGACGGCCCCGGGGAGATGCGTTGACCAGAGTGCGCTGCACCGTACTGGACGACTACCAGGGCGTCGCGCCGTCCCTGGCCGACTGGGCGAGTCTCGGCCCGGAGGTCGAGACGCGGTTCATCGGCACCCACCTCGGCTCCCGGGACGCGCTCGTGGAGGCGATCGGCGACAGCGAGATCGTGGTCGTCATGCGGGAGCGCACCCCCTTCCCCGCCGACTTGTTCGCCCGGCTGCCCCGGCTGCGCCTGCTGATCACCTCCGGGATGCGCAACGCGTCCGTCGATCTGACGGCCGCAGCCGACCGGGGCGTCACCGTGTGCGGCACGGCCAGCAACTCGGAACCTCCCGCCGAACTCACCTGGGCGCTGATCCTCGGGCTCGCCCGCCAGGTGGTCCCCGAGGCCCGGGCGCTGCGCGATGGCGGGCCCTGGCAGCACACCCTGGGCGCCGATCTGCACGGGCGGCGGCTCGGGCTGCTCGGTCTGGGGAAGATCGGGCAGAAGGTCGCCCGGATCGGCGCCGCCTTCGGGATGGAGGTGATGGCGTGGAGCCAGAACCTCGACGCGGGCCGGACCGCCGATGCGGGGGCGGTCGCGGCGTCCAGCAAGGAAGACCTGCTGGAGAGCAGCGATTTCGTCTCCGTCCATCTGGTGCTCGGCGACCGCACCCGGGGCCTGATCGGCGCACCCGAGCTGCGCCGGATGCGCCCCACCGCGTATCTCGTCAACACCTCGCGCGCGGCGATCGTCGACCAGGCCGCCCTGCTCACCGCGCTGCGCGAGGGCTGGATCGCCGGAGCCGGGACCGATGTCTTCGAGACAGAACCGCTCCCGCCGGACGATCCGCTGCGCTCGGCGCCCCGGCTGCTCGCCCTGCCCCATCTGGGGTATGTGACCCGGCGCAACTATGAGACGTACTTCCAGCAGGCCGTCGAGAACATCGCGGCCCACCTCGCGGGAAGCCCGGTCCGGGTCCTGGCCTGAGCGGACGGATGATCTGCCGGGCGCGGACCGGCCAGGCGGGCACCGGGCGTCAGGCAACGGGCGTCTCGCGGTGGGCCGGTGGGCGGGCTGGCCGGGATCTGTTCGGCCCCTGGGCAA
This sequence comes from Streptomyces sp. NPDC055078, assembly GCF_053607985.1. Taxonomy (NCBI): domain Bacteria; kingdom Bacillati; phylum Actinomycetota; class Actinomycetes; order Kitasatosporales; family Streptomycetaceae; genus Streptomyces; species Streptomyces sp. NPDC055078. Next base: position 387 of record NZ_JBSGUP010000627.1, on the reverse strand, counting down.
GGCCGTTCGCCCCATGGCCGTCCCCGGCCGGCGGGCGCGGTGGCTTCGCCGGACTGCGGGCCATGGACATGGACCTCAGACCCGCCCCTCCCCGCAGCCGGTGGATACCACATCGGGATATGCACAGGAAGCTCACAGACTAACGACGGCTTGTTCTGCCCTTCCACAGGTCGCTTTCCGGACAACCATGCCCGGCGTCCGAGTGGTGAGACAACCCATCGCGGCCCATGGCCCCTCTCAGGATGCAGACCACGGTGTCACGACGCACACCCCACCGGACCATGACCGGGCCCGCCGGCGTCCGTACACCGTCTGTTCCACCTTCTGTCCCAGTGGCTCTGCTGAACGAGGACCCATGACCAGATCCCACCGCTCGCGCCTCTGGCG
>NZ_JBSGUP010000626.1:0-4834 GCF_053607985.1 Streptomyces sp. NPDC055078 | reverse complement strand
CCCCGAACCCCGCGCCTCAAACGCCGGCGAGGCTGGGATTGCCTGCCCGGACGCCGGCGAGGCTGATTTTGCCGGCCCGGGCCCCAGCGCCTCAAACGCCGGCGGGGCTGGGTTTGGCTGCCCGGACGCCGACGGGGTTGATTTTGCGAACACCGTCGCGCCCTTCGCGCCCTGTTTGACGACGACGAGGTCCGGTTCGGGGAGGGCGGCGCGGATCGCGGTGGCGCCGTGGAGGCCCCAGGCCGCCTCCGCCTCGTCTTCGCCGACGAAGACGAGGTCGGCGCCGCGGGCGAGTTCGAGGAGGATCAGGGGGGCGGAGGGGGCGTGCCAGAGGTTGGGGCGGTGGTTGACGTCGAAGGAGACGAGGGGGCGGCCGGGGCGGCGTTCGGTGAGGTCGCGCATGAGGGCGAGGCAGTCGGCGGAGAGCGCGGCGGTGATGCCGGAGAGATGGAGGACGCGGGTGCCGGTCAGTTCCGCGTACGGGATGTTCCGGGGCGACATCGCGGAGGCCGCCGAGCCCGCGCGGTAGTAGACGACCTCGTGGGCGTCGGCTGCGCGGTCGGTCGCGGTGCGGAAGTAGATGCCGGTGGGCCGGTGCGGATCGCGGCCGACGGCGGAGGTGTCGACTCCGTACGCCGAGATCGTGTCGACCAGATGGTCGCCGAAGCCGTCGTCGCCGACCCGGCTGACCCACTTCACCCGGTGCCCGGCCGCGGCGAGCGCGCACGCCGCGTTGGACTCGGCGCCGCCGATGGCGCGGGTGAAGGAGGGGACGTCGGCAAGGCGGCCGGGCCGTGACGGCAGAAACGTGACCATGGATTCGCCGAGGCAGATGACGTCGAGCGTCGCGTCCATGGCTGCGGTTCCGGTCGGGCTGCTCACCCTGGGGCTCCTCGCGGGTCTGGGGCGGCCGGATCCATTGACCCGACGCTGCGCCGGATGTTAGACAGCATCGAGCGATATGCGCAATGCATGTTGCATATGTTGCAACGACTATCCTCAGGAAGATCACCTCTCAAGGAGGCACCTTGACCGCCGACCAGCTCGACCCGCTCGACCCGCTCCGGCACGAACGCGTCGACCACCGGTTCAAGGCCCTGCCCCCCGACGCCGAGGGCCTGACCGTCGCCGAGCTGGCCGCCGAGCGCCGCAATCTCTTCACGGGCGGCTTCACCACCCCCGTACTGGCACTGTCCGCCGAGTCCGTCGAGCACAATCTCGCGCTCCTCCAGACGTACTCGGAACGCCATGGACTCGTCTTCGCCCCGCACGGCAAGACATCGATGGCGCCACAGCTCTTCGCCCGCCAGCTTGAGCGGGGGGCCTGGGGCATCACCGCCGCCGTACCCCACCAGGCCCGGGTCTACCGCGCCCACGGCATCAGGCGGATCTTCCTCGCCAATGAGATGGTCGACGCCGCCGCCCTGCGCTGGCTCGCGGCCGAACTCGACGCCGACCCGGAGTTCCGCTTCATCTGCTACGTCGACTCCGTGCGCGGCGTCGAGCTGATGAACGAGGCTCTGACCGCCGCCGGCGCCACCCGCCCCCTCGATGTCGTCGTGGAGCTGGGCGCGGGCGACGGCGCCCGCACCGGGGCCCGTACGGAGGCGGAGTGCGCCGCGATCGCCGACGCCGTCGCCGCCGCCCCCGCGCTGCGGCTCGTCGGGGTCGCCGGGTACGAGGGCGAGGTCCCGGACGCCGACGGCGAGCGGGTCCGCGCGTGGCTGCGCCGACTGGTCGCCCTCACCGCCGGCTTCGACGCGGCGGGCCGGTTCACGGACGTCGACGAGATCGTGCTCAGCGCGGGCGGCAGCGCCTGGTTCGACGCGGTCGCCGATGTGTTCGCGGACGTACCCGAGCTGACCCGGCCCGTACTGAAACTGCTGCGCTCCGGCGCGTACATCTCCCATGACGACGGTCACTACCGCCATCTCACCCCCTTCAACCGGGTTCCCGACGAGGGCGCGCTCCAACCCGCGTTCCGGCTGTGGGCGCAGGTCGTCTCCCGCCCCAGCGCCGAGCAGGCGTTCGTCAACGCGGGCAAGCGGGACGCGGCGTACGATCTCGACCTCCCCGAGGCGCAGGCCGTCCGCGACGGCCGTACCGGCGAGGTACGCCCAGCCGACGGCATCACCGTCAGCGGCCTCTCCGACCAGCACGGCTGGGTGCGTACGGCCCCGGACGCGCGGCTGGAGGTCGGCGACTGGATCGGCATGGGCCTGTCCCACCCCTGTACCGCCTTCGACAAGTGGCAGCTGATCCCGCTGGTCGAGGCGGACGGCACGGTCACCGACTACATCCGTACGTACTTCTAGACCCGTACGTACTTCCAGACACTTCTAGACACTTCTGGACAGGGGAAGCCCGATGGACCTCGTCATCCGGGACACACATGTCATCGACGGCAGCGGCAGCGCGTCCTTCCGCGCCGATGTCGGTATACGGGCCGGGCGGATCGCCGCGATCCGCCGCGAGGGCGACCCCGCCCTCTCCGGCACCCGAACGCTCGACGGAGCCGGACTCGCCCTGTCGCCCGGGTTCATCGACATGCACGCCCACAGCGATCTCGCCCTCCTGCGGGACCCGGCGCACGAGGGGAAGGCCGCCCAGGGGGTGACGCTGGAAGTCCTCGGCCAGGACGGTCTGTCGTACGCCCCGGTCGACGACCGCACCCTGGAGAGCGTCCGCACCTCGATCAACGGCTGGAACGGCGGCGGCCCCGGCGACGACTCCGTGGACTTCGACTGGCGCACGGTCGGCGAGTACCTGGACCGCCTCGACCGCGGCATCGCCGTCAACGCGGCCTATCTGATCCCTCAGGGCACGGTACGGATGTACGCGGTCGGCTGGGACGACCGCCCGGCCACCGACGCCGAGCTGACCCGGATGAAGCAGCTCGTCGCCGAGGGCCTGGAGCAGGGCGCCGTCGGCATGTCGTCCGGGCTGACGTACACCCCCGGCATGTACGCCAAGAACGCCGAGCTGACCGAGCTGTGCCGGGTGGTGGCCGAGTACGGCGGCTACTACTGCCCGCACCACCGCTCGTACGGCGCCGGGGCCCTGGAGGCGTACGAGGAGATGGTGGGCCTGGCCCGGGACGCGGGCTGTGCGCTCCATCTCGCGCACGCCACCATGAACTTCGGGGTCAACAAGGGCCGGGCGGGCGATCTGCTCGCGCTGCTCGACAGGGCGCTGGCCGACGGTGCGGACATCTCGCTGGACACCTACCCGTACACCCCCGGCTCGACCACGCTGGCGGCGGTGCTGCCGAGCTGGGCGGCCGAGGGCGGACCCGAGGCGCTGCTGGCCCGGCTCGCCGACGACGAGACCGCCGAGCGGATCCGCCACCATCTGGAGGTGGTCGGCTCCGACGGCTGCCACGGCGTGCCCATGGAGTGGGAGACCATCGAGATCTCCGGTGTCTCCGACCCCGCGCACACCGCCTACGTCGGCAGGACGATCGAGGAGAGCGCCCGGGACCGGGGCGAGGCACCCTGGGTGACCGCCCGGCGGCTGCTGATCGGGGACCGGCTCGGCTCGTCGATCCTCCAGCACGTGGGCCATGAGGACAACGTCCGGGCGATCATGCGCCACCGGGTGCACACCGGCGGCAGCGACGGCATCCTCCAGGGCGCCAAGCCGCACCCCCGTGCGTACGGCACCTTCGCGCACTATCTCGGCCGGTACGCGCGGGAGCTGGGCATCCTCTCGCTGGAGGAGACCGTCGCCCATCTCACCTCGCGCCCGGCCGCCCGGCTGCGGCTGCCCGACCGGGGACTGGTCCGCGAGGGCTACCGGGCGGACCTCGTCCTCTTCGACCCGGCGACGGTCGCCGCCGGGTCGACCTTCGAGGCCCCCCGTACGCTCCCGACCGGTATCCCGCATGTGCTGATCGACGGCCGCTTCGTCATGGAGGACGGCGTCCGTACGGATGTGCTGGCGGGCCGCTCGGTCCGGCGCACCCCTCAGGGCTGATCAGCGGCCGGGGTTCAAGTGGCCGGGTCCCACGTGGCCGGGTCCCAACAGCGGCGGGTCTCACGTGGCCAGGTCTCAACAGCGGCGGGTCCCACGTGGCCGGGGCCGATCAGCGGCCGGGCAGCAGCTTCCCGGCGACATCGGTGACGGGTGCGAGCACCCCGCCCGGCGGCGGCTTGACGAGATTGCGGTCCACTTCACCGGCCGCGGTCGGGGTGGACCGGTGCTGGGCGGGGGTGGGGGCGGCGTGGGCCGCCTGGGCCGCGGTCGTCGCCGAGACGGCCATGGCGCAGGCGGCGACCGCGACGGCGGCGGCGTTCTGGTAACGGTTCATGCGCTGTGCAACGGCCCGGACAGCCGCCGGGTCACGGCTCAAAGGCCCCCGCCGGGGCCCGCCGGGCGCCGATCAGCGCCGCCGTACGCGGGGTTCGGGCACCCCGCTGATACGTCATGCGCGCACAGTTTGGTTCAGATCCGTTACCGCCAAAGGGTTAGGGCGTTGAAGGAGCATAAGGCCGCAAGCCCTGCGGCCGAGTTCTGAATCTGCAAGGAGAACTGATGTCGCGTATCGCGAAGGCCGCTGCCGTCGTCGCCGGCTCGGGTGCCATCCTGGCGGGCGGCGCCGGTATGGCCGTTGCCGACGCCGGAGCGCACGGCGCTGCCGCCCACTCCCCCGGTGTTCTGTCGGGCAACCTGCTCCAGGTTCCCGTGCACGTCCCGGTCAACGTCTGCGGCAACACCGTGAACGTGATCGCGCTGCTGAACCCGGCGTTCGGCAACACGTGCGTGAACGCCTCGGGCGGCCACGGCGGCTACGGCCACTGAGCGTCACCACCCCGAGCACCGCGGCCTCCCCTTC
>NZ_JBSGUP010000625.1:0-4858 GCF_053607985.1 Streptomyces sp. NPDC055078 | reverse complement strand
GCGTCGTACGGACCGGGCCGTCGGCGGTCAGGCGAGCAGGGCCGGAATCGTCTCCTCGTGCGCCGTACGCAGCTCGGCCAGCGGGATCGAGAACTCCCCCTGCACCTCCACCACATCGCCGTCCACCACACCGATCCGGGCCACGGGCAGCCCCCGCGCCCCGCACATATCGGTGAACCGCAGCTCCTCGCTCCGGGGCACCGAGACCACCGCGCGCCCCGCCGACTCCGAGAACAGGAAGGTGAAGGCGTCGCCCGTGGCGGAGCCACTCGTGGACAGCGTGTCGGGGACGATCAGGCGCGCGCCCGTGCCGCCGCGCAGACAGGACTCCACGACCGCCTGGATCAGTCCGCCGTCCGACAGATCGTGCGCCGCGTCGATCATCCCGTCGCGGGACGCGGAGATCAGGATCTCGCCGAGCAGCTTCTCCCGGTCGAGATCCACGGCCGGGGGCAGTCCGCCGAGATGGTCGTGGATCACCTGGGACCAGGCGGAGCCGCCGAACTCCTCGCGGGTGTCCCCGAGGAGATACAGCAGCTGGCCCTCCTCTGCGAACGCGATCGGCGTACGGCGGTTGACGTCGTCGATCACACCGAGGACCGCGACGACGGGCGTCGGGTGGATGGCCGTCTCGCCGGTCTGGTTGTAGAGCGACACATTGCCGCCGGTGACCGGCGTGCCGAGCGCCAGACAGCCGTCCGCGAGACCGCGCGTGGCCTCCGCGAACTGCCACATCACATCCGGGTCCTCGGGCGAGCCGAAGTTCAGACAGTCGGAGATCGCGAGCGGGGTGGCGCCGGAGGCGGCGACATTGCGGTACGACTCCGCCAGCGCGAGCTGGGCGCCGGTGTACGGGTCGAGCTTGGCGTACCGGCCGTTGCCGTCGGTCGCCATCGCCACACCGAGGTTCGACTCCTCGTCGATCCGGACCATGCCCGCGTCCTCGGGCTGCGCCAGCACGGTGTTGCCCTGCACGAAACGGTCGTACTGGTCGGTGACCCACGCCTTCGACGCCTGGTTCGGCGACGACACCAGCCGCAGGACCTGCTCCCGCAGTTCGGCGGAGGTCGCCGGCCGGGGCAGCTTGCCCGCGTCATCGGCCTGGAGCGCGTCCTGCCACGCGGGACGGGCGTACGGACGGTGGTAGACCGGGCCCTCGTGGGCGACGGTACGCGGCGGTACGTCCACGATCTGCTCGCCGTGCCAGAAGATCTCCAGCCGCTCGCCCTCGGTGACCTCACCGATGACGGTGGCGATGACGTCCCACTTCTCGCAGATCTCCAGGAACCGCTCGACCTTCTCCGGCTCCACGATCGCGCACATGCGCTCCTGCGACTCGCTCATGAGGATCTCCTCGGGCGAGAGGGTCGCGTCCCGCAGCGGCACGGTGTCCAGATCCACCCGCATCCCGCCCGAACCGGCGCTCGCCAGCTCGGAGGTGGCGCAGGACAGGCCCGCGCCGCCGAGGTCCTGGATGCCCGCGACCAGCTTCTCGCGGAAGATCTCCAGGGTGCACTCGATCAGCAGCTTCTCCTGGAACGGGTCGCCGACCTGGACGGCGGGCCGCTTGGCCGGTCCTGTCGCGTCGAAGGTCTCGGAGGCGAGCACCGAGACCCCGCCGATGCCGTCGCCGCCGGTGCGGGCCCCGTAGAGGATGACCTTGTTGCCGGGTCCCGACGCCTGCGCGAGATGGATGTCCTCGTGCTTCATCACCCCGATACAGCCCGCGTTGACCAGCGGGTTGCCCTGGTAGCAGGGGTCGAAGACGACCTCGCCGCCGATGTTCGGCAGGCCGAGGCAGTTGCCGTAGCCGCCGATGCCCGCGACCACACCGGGCAGGACGCGCCGGGTGTCGGGGTGGTCGGCCGCGCCGAAGCGCAGCGGGTCGACCACGGCGACCGGGCGGGCGCCCATCGCGAGGATGTCGCGCACGATGCCGCCGACGCCGGTGGCCGCGCCCTGGTAGGGCTCGATATAGGAGGGGTGGTTGTGCGACTCGACCTTGAAGGTCACCGCGTATCCCTGGCCGACGTCCACGACGCCCGCGTTCTCACCTATACCGACGAGAAGCGCGTCGCTTTCCGGGGCCTTTTCACCGAACTGCTTGAGAAAGACCTTGCTCGATTTGTACGAGCAGTGCTCGGACCACATGACCGAGTACATCGCCAGCTCGGCACCGGTGGGACGGCGGCCGAGAATCTCCCGGATACGCGCGTACTCATCCTGCTTGAGCCCGAGTTCGGCCCATGGCTGGTCGGTTTCGGGGGTGCCCGCGGCGTGCTTCGTGGTGTCGAGGGTCATGCGTTGACCAGCCTCTTGATGATCGAGGTGAAGAAGGCGAGACCGTCGGTGCGGCCCGTGCCGATCAGGGGCTCTACGGCGTGCTCCGGGTGCGGCATCAGACCGACGACATTGCCCTCGGCGTTGGTGATGCCCGCGATGTCGCGGAGCGAGCCGTTGGGGTTGCCGTCGAGATAGCGGAAGGCGACCCTGCCCTCGGCCTCCAGCTCATCGAGAACCCGCTCGTCGGCGACATAGCGGCCGTCGATGTTCTTCAGCGGTACGGAGATCTCCTGGCCCTGCTCGTAATCACCGGTCCAGGCGGTCTCCGCGTTCTCCACCCGCAGCTTCTGATCGCGGCAGATGAAGTGGAGATGGTTGTTTCGCAGCATCGCGCCCGGCAGCAGATGCGACTCGGTGAGGATCTGGAAGCCATTGCAGATACCGAGAACCGGCAGCCCCGCCCTGGCCTGATCGATGATCGTCTCCATCACCGGCGAGAAGCGGGAAATCGCTCCGGCGCGCAGATAGTCGCCGTACGAGAAACCTCCCGCGAGGACCACGGCGTCTACCTGCTTGAGATCCTTGTCACGGTGCCAGAGCGATACGGGCTCGGCGCCCGCGAGCCGTACGGCCCGCAGACTGTCCCGGTCGTCGAGGGTGCCGGGAAAAGTGACGACTCCGATACGGGTGTTGCCGCGGCTACCGGTGTCACTGCGGCCGGCGGCGTCTCCGCCGGGGGCGGTGGTGACGGACCCGTCGGCGGTCACGACTCCACCTTGACCACGAAATCCTCGATGACGGTGTTGGCGAGGAACGTTTCGGCCATCTCATGGATGCGGGCGAGGGCGGCGTCATCGACCGGCCCGTCCACCTCCAGCTCAAAACGCTTTCCCTGACGTACGTCCGCGATGCCGTCGAAACCGAGGCGCGGCAGTGCGCGCTGCACCGCTTGTCCCTGGGGGTCGAGGATCTCGGGCTTGAGCATGACGTCGACTACGACGCGTGCCACGGGCACTCCCGGTGGTGTGTTGCGAGGGCGGTCCGCCCAGCGTACCCGGCGCAAAAATCTACCCGCGTAGACGCAATCGGGTTCCGGGCAGGGTCCGGAGCGGGTCACGGGCCCGGGTTCCGGGGGCGGGGCGGAGGCGGGTCCTGCCCGGGTCCAGGGGGGCTCCGGCCGGGTCCAGGGGGGCTCCGGTCCGGGGCTCCGGGCCGGGTCCAGGGGCAGGTTCCGGGGCAGGGGGCAGGTCCAGGGGCAGGTTCCGGGTCCGGGCCCGGGGCAGGGCCCGGGCAGGTGGCGGGGCAGGTGGCGGGCGGACCCGACGGGGACCCCGGCCCGAACACACCCGGTATCACCCGGCGAAAATCCCGGGAAAATACCCCACCCCCCATTGCTCCGGACACGCGCAAGTAATTGGTTGGGCTTCACAATGCGCTACCACTCGCTGTACAAAGGAATACAGAGGACGGCAGTTTTGCCCCTCGACAGCCGGAAAACCGGTATAGCCGCATGTCAGAACCGGTGGCACGGCGCAACTGCGGGAAAGGACCGATATCCGTGGCTCAGCGAGTAGTGGTAACGCTCTTCGATGACATCGACGGCGGAGAAGCGGCGGAAACCGTCAGGTTCGCCCTGGACGGGAAGTCGTACGAGATCGACCTCAATCCCGCCAATGCAAAGAAACTGCGCAAGGCCCTCGCCCCCTACCTGGCGGCGGGCCGGAGGCAGCCCAGGGCGGGACGGCACAACAGGCCCCGGGCCACCTCCTACAAGCACACCACCCTGGAGCCGGCACCCGCCGCGGTACGCGCCTGGGCCCAGTCCAACAAGATGGACGTACCCGCGCGCGGACGTATCCCCAAGGCGGTCTACGCGGCGTTCCGCGAGGCGAGTTGAGCCGGTCGGCGAGGCCGCGGAGCGCGCCGTGATCTCAAGTTGCGCTGCACCCCCCAAGGTCGGCTAGAGTCTGTCTCACGCCGAAGGGCAAGGCCAAAAGGCCCCACCTCAGCAGCGTGCGGGTGTAGTTCAGTAGTAGAACATCCCCCTTCCAGGGGGAAGGCGCAGTGTGCAATTCCTGTCACCCGCTCTCATCGCTTTACCGGTCGCACAAGTCGATCAGGTAAGGTGATGCGAGCACCGCCCGGTGAGAGCTGTGGCGGCGGCAATGCGGACGTGGCTCAGTTGGTAGAGCATCACCTTGCCAAGGTGAGGGTCGCGAGTTCGAATCTCGTCGTCCGCTCCAGGAGTACACAGTCAGTACTCAGCGGTTCAGCAGTGATGAAAGGCCCTGATCGGAAGATCGGGGCCTTTGCCGTGCCCGGCTCGATCCCCGATGCCGGGCACGGACGGTGTGAGTGGGGACGGTGTGAGTGCCGGACGGTGTGAGTGTGACCACATCGCCAACCGGTACGCGGGGGCCGTCTCACGCGGGAGCGCGGTTGGGTATAGTGGGCTGCGCACAACGGCACACGCGGACGTAGCTCAGTTGGTAGAGCGCAACCTTGCCAAGGTTGAGGTCGCCAGTTCGAACCTGGTCGTCCGCTCGGGTATGAAGGCCCCGGTCCTCCACAGGAC
>NZ_JBSGUP010000624.1:0-4862 GCF_053607985.1 Streptomyces sp. NPDC055078 | reverse complement strand
GGGCACCCCCAGCGCCACACCCGCGGGCGGGGTTGTTTTTGCCTGCCCCGGGGCGCAAGTGTCCCTGCGGGGCTGCTGGCACTTTCAGCCCGTCCGGCGTTTGAGGACACCCCGCAGGGGTGCGCGTCAGCCGACGGCGCGGCCGGTCGCCGGGGCGCTGCCCCGGAGCCGCCCCCTACGCCCTGCGGCGTGGGGGGACCCCCAGCGCCTCAAGCTCCCCCAGAGCTGCGCCTGGGAGGTGCCCCCAGCGAGGCTTGATTTGCTGACCCGGTCCGCCGGTGACCCGGTGGCGCCGAGGGGTCAGGTCGAGCCCGGCCGGACCAGCCCCGACTCGTACGCGAAGATCACGGCCTGTGCGCGGTCGCGCAGGCCGAGTTTGGACAGGACGCGGCCGATGTGGGTCTTCACGGTCTGCTCGGCGAGCACCAGATGTTCCGCGATCTCCTGGTTCGACAGGCCGCGGGCGATCAGCTCCAGTACCTCGGTCTCGCGGGGGGTGAGCCCCTTCAGCCGCAGGGAGGGGTCCTTGCGGGGCGCCGGGCGCTGGGCCGCGAAATCGGCGATGAGGCGGCGGGTGACGGAGGGGGCGAGGAGGGCCTCGCCCGCCGCGACGACGCGGACCGCGCCGATCAGATCGGCGGGCGGCGCGTCCTTGAGCAGAAAACCGGACGCCCCCGCGCGCAGCGCCTCGTACACATAGTCGTCCACGTCGAAGGTGGTCAGCATCAGGACCTTGGGGATGTGCACCACCCCCACCGGCGGCTGAAGGAGGGCGCGGGCCGCCGCCAGACCGTCCATCTCGGGCATCCGGACGTCCATCAGCACCACATCCGGGTGGGCCGACCGCGATACGTCCACTCCCGCCCGGCCGTCCGCCGCCTCGCCCACCACATCGATGTCCGCCTGCGCCGACAGCAGGGCGGCGAACCCCGCCCGCACCATGGCCTGGTCGTCGACGATGATCACGCGGATGGTCACGGCGCGTCCTCCGGGGTCACGGGTGTGACGAGCGGCAGACGCGCGGCCACCCGGAAACCGCCGTCCGGCAGTGGACCGGTGTCCAGCGTGCCGCCGGTCAACCGTACGCGTTCGCGCATTCCGACCAGCCCATGGCCGGTTCCCGTCGTCTCCAGCGGGGAATCGGGCGAGGCGGCATGGCCGTTGACGATCAGCACGGTCAGATGGGTGCCGTCCGATGTCACCGACACATGGGTCACCGCGCCGGGCGCGTGCCGCACCACATTGGCCAGCGACTCCTGCACGATGCGGTACGCGGAGAGGTCGACCGCCGGAGGCACCGTCTCCGGATCGACCCGCAGCGACAGCTCCGCGGGCACCCCCGCCCGCACGGTCGCCTCCACCAGCTGCTGCACCCGCGAGAGACCGGGCTGCGGGGTGAGTTCGCCCTCGGAGCCCTCGCTCCGCAGCACACTCAGCAGCCGCCGCATCTCCGTCAGCGACTCCCGGGCGCCCGCCGCGATCGCCTCGAACTCCTCGCGTGCCGAGGACGGGAGCCCCTCGATCCGGTACGGCGCCGAGTCGGCCTGCACGGTGATCACCGACATATGGTGGGCGACGACATCGTGCAGCTCGCGCGCGATCCGGGTGCGTTCCTCCAGCAGGGTGCGCTGGGCGCGTTCGGCCTCGCTGATGGTCTCCTGCACCACCAGCCGCCGCTGGGCGTCGCCGCGTTCGCGCAGCGCGCCCGTGACGACCAGTACCACCCCGCTGAGCACGAACAGCAGCACATGGCCGCCGTTGCTGCGTTCCTGGGAGACCAGCTCCAGCACAAGACCCGCCGCGCCCGTGGCCAGCCAGACGGCCAGCAGTCTGCGGCGCGGTTCGCGCAGTCCGAGGCAGATCATCAGCAGCAGATAGCCGACGATGACCGGCGGGGTCCACGGCCAGCTCCGGCCCACCGTGCCGTCCGCCCACATCAGGGCGACCGCCCCGAGCACATCGGCGGTGAACACGATCTGCCAGGCTTGCAGCGGCCGGGTCACGGCGAGCAGCAGCGGCGCGGTCTGCGCGGTGGCCAGCGCGCCGGCGAGCGCGCCGGACAACTGGTAGTCCTGCGTGAGCACGGTGATGGTGGTCGGCAGCAGCGCCACGGTGAAGACGAAGGCGACGGCGTACGGCATGAGCCGCATCCAGCGCTTCGCGGCCGTCGCGAAGAGCGGGGCGGTGGACTCCGACGGCGTATGGAGATCGTCGGCGAGGAGCCGCAGATTGTCCTGGACCGTGCGCAGTGCGCGGGTCCGCCGCGAGGGGGAGGTGTTTTTGGGCATGACGTGGTCAGGGTAGGCAGTACGGCCGGCCGGCGGCGTCATACCCGGGACCCGGGTGCGGTGTCATACCCCGGTACGACAGGACATGACCCGCCACCGCCGTACGGCGCAGGGGTCTGACCGGGCCGTGCCTTCGCTCGGGCGCCGGGGTCTCACGGGGGCCGTACCGCCTCAGCCGCCGGCGCCTCACCGGGCCGTGTCCCCGGCCGATGCCCGGTCGGGGGAGGCGTCCGCCGCGATGCCGTCGAGGACGTAGTCGAGGCCCCGGACGAACACCCCGTCCCAGTCGTTGTCGAGCATGTAGTCGTGGGCGCTGAGGGTGGGGTACTGATCGCTCCGCTCCCGCAGCCGAAGCTGCGCGGCGTTCCGGTCCTCGGCGGACAGCCCGAAGCTCGCGCGGGCCACCGTCGCGCCCAGGAGGTAGTTGTAGAGCGTCCAGGTCGCCGTGGCCAGCCGCCGTCCGGTGAACCCGGCCCGGACGAGGGCGGCCTGGAGGAACTCCATCCGGGCGAGCAGATTCGGTCCCAGGGTCGGCCGCTGGAGGAGCGCGGCGGACCACGGGTGGCGCAGCATGGCCGTACGCCAGTCCAGCAGCATGGTGACGATCTCGGCACGCCACTTCCCGGGCTCGGCGGCCCCTGCGGGCACCGGTGTGTCCGCGAGGATGGCGTCGAGGGCGAGGTCGACGACATCGTCCTTGGTGTCGACGTGCCAGTAGAGCGTGGTGACGCCCGATCCGATGCGCTCGGCGAGCCGGCGCATGGTCAGGCCGTCGATGCCCTCCTCGTCGAGCAGTGCCACCGCCACCTCGACGATGCGTGCCCGGGTCAGCGGAGGCTCGGCGCGGGTGGCCCGGGACTCCCGTAGCCAGACGCTTCTGGTGCTGCCCGCCTCCTGGCTGCCGCGGCCCGGCTGCTTGCCCTTGATGACCCGTACCTCCTCGCGCTCCGCGTGACCGTGAGCCTAGTACGCGAGCCTTCCCGGACAATGTACTAGTCTCTAGAACAACGTACTAGCGACGGGAGCGTCATGCGCCGGGAATCCCAGCGGGGCCAGCGAGCACAACCGCACGAGCGAGCACAACCGCACGAGCCAGCGCGGCAGGACCAGGAGAAGGCACAGGACCAGGACGAGGAGCAGGACCAGGAGCCGGAACAAGATCAGGGGCAGGGGACGGACCGGGAGGGCGAGCGGGACAACGGGCCGGACGTCGGACGGGACGACGGGCTGTCGCGGCGCAAATGGTGGGCGCTGGCGGTGATCACCCTCGCCCAGCTCATGATCGTTCTGGATGGCACCATCGTGAACATCGCGCTGCCCGCCCTCCAGCACGACCTGGGCATATCGGACGCCGACCGCCAGTGGGCGATCATCGCCTACGTCCTGCCCTTCGGCGGACTGCTGCTGCTCGGCGGCCGGATCAGCGGGCTCCTCGGCCACCGGCGTACGTTCGCGATCAGTCTGCTCGGCTTCGCGGTGGCCTCCGCGCTCGGCGGCGCGGCCACGGATGCGGGCACGCTGTTCGCCGCCCGCGCCCTGCAAGGGCTCTTCGCGGCGGCGATGGCCCCGGCCGCCCTGTCGCTGCTGAGCCTGACCTTCACCGGGCCACGGGAGCGCGGCAGGGCGTTCGGCGTGTTCGGGGCGATGGGCGCGGCGGGCTCGGGGGTCGGGCTGCTCGCGGGCGGGGTGCTCACCGAGTATCTGGACTGGCGATGGTGCCTCTGGGTCAATGTGCCCATCGCGGCTCTCGCCCTGCTCGGCATCCTCCGGGTGGACAGGGACCGGCCCGTGCCCGGCTCCGGCCGGCCGGACATCCCGGGCGCGCTGCTGAGCGTGAGCGGACCGACCGCTCTCGTCTACGGCTTCACCCAGGCCGAACCGAGGGGCTGGGGCGATCCGCTGGTGCTCACCCTGCTGGGGGCCGGGGTGCTGCTGCTCGCCCTGTTCGCGGCGGTGGAGTCCCGGGTGCGCAACCCCCTGCTGCCGACGCGGGTGCTCGCCCACCGGGCCCGCGGCGGCGCGGTCCTCACCACCGCGCTGATGCTCGCGGCCCTGTTCGGCTGCTTCCTGTTCCTGACGTACTACGCGCAGACGGTCCTCGGCTACTCACCCGTACAGGCCGGTCTCACCATCATGGTGCTGGTCCTGGGCTCGCTGATCGGCTCGATCCTCATCGCGGGGCGGCTGCTGTCCCGGGTGAGCGCCCGCGCCCTGATGGTGCCCGGTCTGCTCGCCATGGCCGCCGGACTGCTGATCCTGTCCCGCCTCACCGCCGACAGCCCGCATGTCCTCGCCCTGTATCTGGTCCCCGCCCAGCTGCTGATCGGGCTCGGCCTCGGGGCCGTACTGACCGCGGCGACCAGCCTGGCGACCACCGGGGTGGCCCCCGCCGACACGGGCACCGCGTCGGCGACGTTCAACGCGGCGCAGCAGATCGGCGGCGCGCTGGGCACCGCGCTCTTCAACACCGTCGCGACCACCGTCACCGCCACCTATCTGCGCACCCACGGCGGCGGACCGGGCGTGGCGACCGAGGGAACCGTCCACGGTTTTGGCGCGGCGCTGCTGGTGTCC
>NZ_JBSGUP010000623.1:0-4884 GCF_053607985.1 Streptomyces sp. NPDC055078 | reverse complement strand
CCCTGCTGGCGTGTGCTCAATCGCCGGACGGGCTGATTTTGCGCACCCGGGTGGGCAAATCCAGCCTCGCCGGCGTTTGAGGCGCGGGGTTCGGGGCGGAGCCCCGGGGAAGGGGCAGGCGGTGCATCCAGGGTCGGGGGCAGCGCTCCCGGTGGGGGCAGCCGCGGACCCGGGGCCGGGCGGGAGGCGAAGGCGCGTCGGGCCGGGGCCCCGGTGCGGGGTCACGTCGGGTCGCGGGTGCCCAGAAGCACGCGCTGGAGTTCGCGCGCCGCCCTCGGCGGAGCCACATCACTGCGGTGCGCCAGTGCGATCGTCCGCCGCAGCCCCGGCCGCGCCAGCGGGGTGACCCGCAGTCCCGGGCCCGCCCGCCCCGCCACCATGCTGGGCACCACCGCAAGACCCAGGCCCGCCCGGACGAAACCGAGGACCGCGTCCATCTCTCCGCCCTCCACGGTGAACCCCGGCTCGAAACCCTCCGCGCGGCAGGCCGCGACCGTCAGATCGCGCAGGTCGTACCCGTGCCGGAACATCACCAGCGGCTGATTGCGCAGATCGGCGATCCGCACCGGCCGCCGAGGGGCCTTCGCCGATGACGAGGACACCACCACCAGGTCCTCGCGCAGCAGCTCCACCGTGGTCAGCGCGGGCGACCCCGGCGGCAGCGGCAGCACGAGCAGCGCGAGATCGAGCGCGCCGCGCGCCAGATGCCGTACGAGATCGTGCGAGCCGCCCTCCTCGATCAGCAGCCGGATCCCCGGATGCCGGTCGTGGAAGACCCGCAGCACCTCGGGCAGCAGCCCGGTGCACAGGCTCGGGGTCGCCCCCAGCCGCACCCGGCCCCGGCGCAGCTGGACCAGCTCCTGCACCTCGTGGCGCGCGGTGTCGGCGTCGGCGAGAATCCGGCGGGCCAGCGGCAGCAGCGCCTCGCCCGCCTCCGTGAGCGTGATGTTGCCGCGCGCACGGCTGAAGAGTTCCGCACCCAGCTCGGACTCCAGGGCCCGGATCTGCTGCGACAGCGACGGTTGGGAGACATGTACACGTTCGGCCGCATGCGTGAAGTGACGTGTCTCGGCCACCGCCACAAAGTAGTGGAGCTGCTGGAACTGCATGCTCGCATGATAGTCCATGGCTATCGAGATGAGCTGGATCATGTCTTGGACCACTGGTAACTTTCGGCCTTACGGTTCCCTCCATGGCTCTGGCAACGCGGACGGACAGGCAACCGGCGGATCGACGGCCGCCCAGGCGCACCTTCTGGGGATCGACGATCGGCAAGAAGACCGTCATGGCCGTGAGCGGTCTGATCATGCTTGGCTATCTCGTCGCCCATGTGATGGGCAACCTGAAGGTCTTCTTCGGGCCGCAGGAGTTCAACGATTACGGCCACTGGCTCCGCACCATGGGCGCACCCGTACTGCACCACGAATGGGCCCTGTGGATCGTCCGGATCGTCCTGCTCGCCGCCGTCGTCGGGCACGCGGTCTCCGCGTACCAGCTCAGCAAGCGCGATATCAGGGCGCGGCCCAGCAAGTACGAGCACCGGCGCAAGCGCGCGAGCTATGCCACCCGCACCATGCGCTGGGGCGGCATCATCGTCGCCCTGTTCATCGTCTGGCACATCCTCGATCTGACGACGCTGACCGTCAACGAGAACGCCGAGGCCGGGAAGCCGTACGAGAACGTCGTCGCCACCTTCTCCACCTGGTACGGCAACGTCATCTACATCACCGCGATGCTCGCCGTCGGACTGCACATCCGCCATGGCTTCTGGAGCGCCGCGCAGACCCTCGGCATGGGCAGCGCCACCCGCGACCGCGCGCTCAAAGCCGTCGCCAACGGTCTCGCCCTGGTGCTGACCGCGGGCTTCATCGCCGTACCCGTCGCCGTCATGACCGGAGTGGTGAGCTGACATGAGCAACCCTGACATGAGCAACCCTGACATGACCAACGCGGACATGACCAACGCGGACATGGGCAACACCGAGATGGGCAACACCGAGATGGGCAACGCCGAGATGAGCAGCACCGACTACACCCGGTACGAGACCGGCGAACCGGTCGCCGACACCAAGGCCCCCGAGGGACCGATCGCCGAACGCTGGGACAAGCGCCGCTTCGGGGCGAAGCTGGTCAACCCGGCCAACCGCCGCAAGTACACCGTGATCGTCGTCGGCACCGGTCTGGCCGGCGGCGCGGCGGGCGCCACCCTCGGCGAGCAGGGCTATCACGTCGAGCAGTTCTGCTACCAGGACTCACCGCGCCGCGCCCACTCCATCGCCGCCCAGGGCGGCATCAACGCGGCCAAGAACTACCGTAACGACGGCGACTCGATCCACCGCCTCTTCTACGACACCGTCAAGGGCGGCGACTTCCGGGCGCGCGAGTCCAATGTGCACCGCCTCGCCCAGATCTCGGTGGAGATCATCGACCAGTGCGTGGCGCAGGGCGTCCCGTTCGCCCGGGAGTACGGTGGCCTCCTCGACACCCGCTCCTTCGGCGGTGTCCAGGTCTCCCGTACCTTCTACGCCCGGGGCCAGACGGGACAGCAACTGCTGCTCGGCGCCTACCAGGCGCTGTCCCGGCAGATCGCCGCGGGGAATGTCCGTCTGCACGCCCGCACCGAGATGCTCGATCTGATCGTGGTCGAGGGACGGGCCCGCGGCATCGTGGCCCGGGACCTGATCACCGGTGAGATATCCACCCACTTCGCGGACGCGGTGGTGCTGGCCAGCGGCGGCTACGGCAATGTCTTCTATCTGTCGACGAACGCCATGAACTCCAACGCCACCGCCATCTGGCGTGCCCACCGCCGCGGCGCGTACTTCGCCAACCCCTGCTTCACCCAGATCCACCCCACCTGCATCCCGCGCACCGGCGAGCATCAGTCCAAGCTGACCCTGATGAGCGAGTCGCTGCGCAACGACGGCCGGATCTGGGTGCCCAAGGCGCTCGGCGACGACCGGCCCGCGAACGAGATCCCCGAGGACGAGCGCGACTACTACCTGGAGCGGATCTACCCCTCCTTCGGCAATCTCGTCCCGCGCGACATCGCCTCCCGTGCCGCGAAGAACGTCTGCGACGAGGGCCGGGGAGTGGGGCCGGGCGGGCAGGGCGTCTATCTCGACTTCGCCGACGCGATCAGCAGGATGGGCCGGGCGAAGGTCGAGGAGAAGTACGGCAACCTCTTCGACATGTACGAGCGGATCACCGCGGAGAACCCGTACGAGGTGCCGATGCGCATCTACCCCGCCGTGCACTACACCATGGGCGGACTCTGGGTGGACTACGACCTCCAGACCACCGTCCCGGGCCTCTTCGCGATCGGCGAGGCCAACTTCTCCGACCACGGCGCTAACCGGCTGGGCGCGTCCGCGCTGATGCAGGGCCTCGGCGACGGCTACTTCGTCCTGCCGTCCACGATCAACGACTATCTCGCGAAGAACCCGCCGGGACGGCAGCTGCACACCACCCACCCGGCGGTCGCCGAGGTGGTCGCCGAGACCGAGGACCGGCTCAATCTGCTGCTGGCCGTCGACGGCGACCGCACCCCGGACTCCTTCCACCGCGAACTCGGCGAGCTGATGTGGGAGTACTGCGGCATGGCCCGCACCGAGGCGGGGCTGCGCAAGGCGCTCGACCGGATTCCACAGATCCGCGAGGAGTTCTGGCGGCGCATCAAGGTCCCCGGCACCGGCGAGGAGTTCAACCAGTCGCTGGAGAAGGCCAACCGTATCGTCGACTATCTGGAACTCGCCGAGTTGATGTGTCTCGACGCGCTCCACCGCGCCGAGTCCTGCGGCGGCCACTTCCGCGAGGAGTCCCAGACCCCGGACGGCGAGGCGGAGCGCAGGGACGAGGAGTTCGGCTACGCCGCCGCCTGGCAGTTCGGCGGAACGGGCCGCGCGCCCGTACTGCACAAGGAAGACCTCGTCTTCGAGTACGTCCACCCCACTCAGCGGAGCTACGCATGAAGCTCAACCTCCGTGTCTGGCGTCAGCGCAACGCCGACGCGACCGGCGCGATGGCCACCTACGAGGTCGACAACATCTCCCAGGACATGTCCTTCCTGGAGATGCTCGACACCCTCAACGAGGAACTCATCCTGCGCGGTGAGGACCCCGTCGCCTTCGACCACGACTGCCGCGAGGGCATCTGCGGCGCGTGCAGCCTGGTCATCAACGGCGACGCGCACGGCCCCGAGCGCACCACCACCTGCCAGCTCCATATGCGGTCCTTCCGGGACGGCGACACCATCGACATCGAGCCCTGGCGTGCCGCCGCCTTCCCGGTGGTCAAGGATCTCGTGGTCGACCGGTCCTCCTTCGACCGGATCATCCAGGCGGGCGGCTATGTCTCCGTGCCGACCGGTGCCGCCCCCGAGGCACACGCCACCCCCGTCCCCAAGCCGGACGCCGACTTCGCCTTCGAGCACGCGGAGTGCATCGGCTGCGGAGCCTGTGTCGCCGCCTGCCCCAACGGCTCGGCGATGCTCTTCACCTCGGCGAAGGTCAACCACCTCAATGTGCTGCCCCAGGGCGCGCCCGAGCGCGAGACCCGGGTGTTGGACATGGTGGCGACCATGGACGCGGAGGGCTTCGGCGGCTGCACCCTGACCGGCGAGTGCGCCACCGCGTGCCCCAAGGGCATCCCGCTCCCGTCCATCGCCGCCATGAACAAGGAGTGGCTGCGGGCGAACCGCAAGGTCAAGCGGTAGGACCCCGCCGGGCCCGCCGTCCGGGCGGCGCCATTTCGACGGCACTCCCTGGGCCGGGCGGGTGAGACACAGCGGCATGACGCCGGCCGTACGCGCGCTGAGCCGGGCCTCGTACGGCCGGTCCGCGTACGGCCGGTCCGCGTACGGCCGGTCCTCGTACGGCCGGTCCC
>NZ_JBSGUP010000622.1:0-4891 GCF_053607985.1 Streptomyces sp. NPDC055078 | reverse complement strand
CCGATCTCCGCCAGCGGGACGCCGCCTATCCGGATATCGCCCTCGGTGGGGGTGTCCGCTCTCCGCTGAGCCGGTGGCCGCCTTCGCCGACGACGGTCGCCAGACCGTCGGGCAGCGCCTCGGCCCATCCCAGGGCTTCGACCCGGTCGAGCGCGCCCCGCAGTTCGGCGTCGGTGGCATCGGGCCTGGCCAGCCGGAGGTCGTCCGCGAGCGGTCCGGCGAAGACATGGGTCTCCTGGGTGATCAGGGCGACCGTACGGCGTACCGCGGCCGGGCCGATCTCCGCCAGCGGGACGCCGCCTATCCGGATATCGCCCTCGGTGGGGGTGTGAATGCCCGCGATGAGCTTGGCGAGAGTCGTCTTGCCCGCGCCGCTCGCGCCGACGAGCGCCACGCGCTCCCCGGGGGCGAGCGTCAGGTCGACCCCGTGCAGTACGCGATGGCCGCTGGTGTACGCGTGGCCGACTCCGGTGACGGTGACGGACGCGTCGCGCGGGGCGACCGCCCGTACGGGCTCCCCGGCCAGCGGCCGGTCGGCGACGCCCACGATCCGGGCGAGGCTCGCGATCGCCGACTGGGCGTCGTCGATCAGGACGAGGGCCGAGTTGACGGGGGTGAAGAGGCTGTGGAAGTAGAGGGCGGCGGCCGTGGCCGTGCCCAGCGACGCGGAACCGTCGCGCACCAGGAGGAAGCCGGTGCCCAGGACGGCGGCGAGCCCGATGAACTCGGCGATGTGCAGCCGGCTGTAGAAGCTCAGCACCAGCCGTACGCCCCGCATGGTCAGCTCGACCACGGACCAGGAGCGCCGGGTGACCCGCTCGGTGTGCTCCCGCTCCAGCCGGAACGCGCGCACGGTGGAGCTGCCGCCGATGGTGTCGAGGAGTTGCTGCTGCTGCGCACCGCCCGCGACGCGCTGCTCCGCGTAGAGGGGGACGGCCCGCCGCACGTACCACCGCGCGGTGTGCACCTGTACGGGTACGGCGAGGAGCGCCGCGAGCAGGAACCGCCAGTCGAGTACGGCGAGGGCGCCGAGGGTGAGGACGATGGCGAGCAGCGAACGGGCCAGTTCGGGCAGGGCGTTGCGCACGGCGTCGGCGATGAGCGACACATCACCGGTGACCCGTACGGTCAGATCGCCCGACCCCGCCGCCTCCACCTGTTCCAGCGGCAGGCCGAGCGCTCGTTCGACGAAGCGCTCGCGCAGCCGGGCGAGCACGGTCTCGCCGAGGCGGGAGACGAGGGAGAGGCCGAGGCCGGTGGTGAGCCCCTGGGCCACCGCGACGGCGACGAGCAGCAGCACCGTCGTGGTGATGGCGTCGGGCGGCCTGCGGTCGGCGGCCAGATCGACGATACGGCCCAGGAGGGGCTGGGTGAGCAGACCGACGGCGGTGGCGACGACGATGACCGCGAATCCGGAGAGGGCGAGCAGCCGGTGCGGGCGCAGCAGTTCACGGACGGCGGCGCGGGTGCGGGCGGCGTCCGCGATGGGCAGCAGAGTGCGCCCGGACGGCCCCGGCGGGTCGTCCGGTTCCGGCGCGTCGTCCAGTTCCGGTGCGTCGTCCGGTTCCGGTTCCGGTGCCCGGTCCGGTGATGACCGGTCCGGCGAGTCCGGCCCGGGGCCCGGGTGGCGGCGCGTCATGAGAGCACCGCCGTACGGTAGGTGACCCGGTCGCGGACGAGGTCGGCGTGGGGGGCGGTGCCGGCCACCCGGCCGCCCTCGATGAGGACGACCCGGTCGGTCACCGCGAGCAGCGCGGGACTGGTGGTGACCAGGATCGTCGTCCGGTGACGGCGGACGGCCCTGATCCCGGCGGCGATCCTGGCCTCGGTGACCGCGTCGACGGCGGTGGCCGGGTCATGGACCACCAGGACGGGTGTGTCGGCCGCCAGGGCGCGGGCGAGCGCCACGCGCTGCCGCTGACCGCCGGAGAGCGAGCGTCCGCGTTCGGTCACCTCGGTGTCGCCGCCCCGGGGCAGCGCCCGGGCGACCTCGTCCGCGCCGGACGCCTCCATCGCCCGCCGGAGATCGGCTCCCGGCGGTGCGGCGGCGGTGACATTGCCGGTGAGGGTGCCCTCGAAGAGGTCGGCGTCGTGCTCGGCGACCAGGATCGCGGTGCGGATGTCCGCCGGGTCGAGCGCGGTGAACGCCACCCCGTCCAGTTCGACCGACCCGGCCTCCGGGTCGAAGCGACGGCCCAGACAGCCGAGGAGCGCCGCCGCGTCGGCGGGGTCGGTGGCGACGACGCCGACGAGGCCGCCCGGCTCGATGTCGAGGTCGATGTCCTGGAGGGTGCCGCAGGAGATCCCGCGCAGCCGCAGCCGTCCCTCGACCGGCCGCGCCGGTGTGCCGGTGCCCGGGAGTACGGCGCGGCCGGCGGCCAGGACGCCGGCTATCCGGGCGGCCGAGGCGCGGCCCTGGGCGAGTTCGGCGTTCACCCAGGAGAATTCCGAGAGCGGGCCGAGGAGGAACAGGGCCAGGCCGACGGCGGAGACCAGTTCACCGAGGCTGATGTCCCCCTGGGTGGCCAGGCGTCCGCCGACGAGGGCCACCAGGGCGATGAACGCGCCGGTGAGGGTGAGCACGATGCCGTTCTGCCATGCCTGTGCGCGGGCCGCGCGCAGGGTGGCGGCCAGGGAGTCACGGCTGGTGCGCCGGTAGCGGGCGACGGCGGCCGACTCGGCGCCGATGCCCTTGAGCACCCGCAGTCCGCCGACGAGGTCGGCGGCGATGCCCGACGCGTGGGCGGCCCGTTCCTGTTCGGCCTCGCTGCGCCGCTCCAGCGGCTTGCTCAGCAGATGCCCGAGCCACAGCAGCAGGGGGGTGCCGAGGAGGACGACCAGGCCGAGCGGGAGGGAGATCCGCAGCAGGACGACCGCGCTGACGAGCAGCCCCGTGAGCGCCGAGATCCCCATGATCACCGCCATGTTGACGGCCCCGACGCGCTTGGCGTCCTGGGTGGCGATGTTCGTCAGCTCGCCGGACAGCCGTCCGCTGTCGGCGCCGCCCGCCGGGGCCAGAACCCGGCCGACGATCTCGGTTCTGAGCCGGTGCGCGGCGGTCTCGGCGGCGCGCTCACCGGCGCGGGCGCCGAAGCGGAAGCTGAAGGAGAGTCCGACGTAGACCAGGGCGAGCGCACCGATACCGAGCAGGAGTCCGGCGCTGTCGCCACGGGCGACCCCCCGGTCGATCACCAGACCGATGAGCACCGGGACCAGCGCCTCGCCCGCCTGATGACCGGCGCCCAGGACGGAGCCGAGCACGACATCGCGGCGCTGCCCGGCGACCGCGCCGGACAGAACCGACCGCCCCGACAGGTCTGTTGACCCCACCGCACCCTCCGGACCTGTCTCGCGGTGCCCACGGACCGGGCACGAGAATTTAGGTAAGGCTAGACTAAGTCAGAGGTGGTGCACACCCCGATCGCGACCTTCCCGCCCCTGGGCTCGACCCGAGCCGGGGGCGGTGTCAGCCGTTCCCGGGGAGGTGGGTCGGGCGGGAAGCACGGGCCGGTGGATCGTCGGAGACAGGGGCCGGTACGCCGCCCTGAGACCCGTCGGCCGATGGCTCCGGCTCCGGCTCCGGCTCCGGCTCCGGCTCCGGCTCCGGCTCCGGCTCCGGCTCCGGCTCCGGCTCCGGCTCCGGCTCCGGCTCCGGCAGCACGGTGGCGGCGGCCAGGGACTCGCTGTCAAGTCGGACGAGCCGGTAGCGCTGCTGATACCTGGGCCTTCTGCGCCGGTCGGCCTTCTTGGGCCGAGCCCGGCGAGCCGCGGCCACCAGCGCCCCGACCTCAGGGTTCTCCCTGCGCAGCCGATAGAAGGCCCGCCCGGACATACCCACGAGCGATGCGGCGGACCCGTGGAGCGCACCGCCGCGTACGGCCCTCAACAGGACACGCAGGGCGGCGGGGTTGAGAGCGCCGGCGGCGGGGCGGGCGTCGGCCAGGGCAGCCGCGGCGGTCATGGCCTCCGCGAAGGACGGCTCCTGCGACTGCCAGTTGCAGAGCAGCCGCTCGGACACCCCGGCGGCCATGGCACAGGCCGCGGGACTCAGGCCGAGCGCCGCCGCCCGCAGAGCGTCGGCCATACGGGCGGCGGTCTCCTCGCGCAGATTCGGCTTTCCGTGCAGGGCGTGGAGCAGGTCGCGGTCGACGTCGTCCTGCGCGTCGAGATCCGCGACCACTCCGTCGGCCCACGCCTCCAGTCGACCGCCAGCACGTCGCTCGTCCACTCAGCAACACCTTCTTAGGTTAGCCTCACCTAAGCATACTCATGGCTGTGTTCGAACGGACACCGTATTACCGAAATGCCGTCATACCGTTGGGACGCGTTGTACGGATGGGGTCCGCGCGCTCTCCACCAGGATCACCGTGCGATGGATCCACCCCGCTGCCCGTAGGGGCCGCGCCCGTAGGGGCCGCCGTCGCCAACGCGGCCTCCCGCCGGAGGAGACGACGAACACGGCCCGGAGGTTGCGTCCGCCGCGCTCGCCGACGGAACCCGTCCCGCCGCCGTCGAGGTGTCCGCGCGGCTCCCCCGGACGGGTGTGGCCCGCACCCACGTGGGCGGCGGCGGCAAGGCCATGGCCTCAACCGGCCGAATGCACCGCCCTGCTGTCGGAGCGTCAGATCGAAGACCTGCCGGGCACCGTCGCCCCGGGTCCCGGTACGGGCATTCCGGGCGGGACGGCCATAGGCGAAGCCCTCAAAGCCCCGGCGGACGACAGCAGATGGCGCGGACGGCCGCCGCGCTACGCGGCTGCGCCTTCCGGCTGGTCGGGGCCGGAGTCTCCGGCCACGGGCGGTGCGAAGTCGTCCCGGTCGGTGGAGAAGGCGATATCCCGCTGAGCCTGGACGCCCCGCAGCCGCCTGTCGAGGGCATCACTGACCAGCTG
>NZ_JBSGUP010000621.1:0-4909 GCF_053607985.1 Streptomyces sp. NPDC055078 | reverse complement strand
GCGCTGGGGGTCCCCCCACGCCGCAGGGCGTAGGGGGCGGTCCGGGGCGGAGCCCCGGAAGGGGGCACGGCCCCCGGCTCCAGGCGTACCCGGGCGCGTCAGCCCGTGTTGCGCAGGCCCGCCGCGACGCCGTTCACGGTCAGCAGCAGCGCACGCGCCAGCAGCGGGTCTCCCTCCGCCCCCTGCTCCGCGGCCTGGCGCTGGCGGGCCAGCAGCGAGACCTGGAGGTAGGAGATCGGGTCGAGATACGCGTCCCGGATCGCGAAGGTCTGCTGGAGGACCGGGTTGGAGTCCAGCAGCCGCTCACCGCCGGTGACCTTGAGAACCTCCGCGACCGTCAGCTCGTGCTCCGCCTCGATCGCGCGGAACACATGCTTGAGGTCGTCCGGCACCAGCGTGTCGACATAGTGGCGGGCGATCCGCAGATCGGTCTTGGCGAGGGTCATCTCCACATTGGCGATGAAGTTGCGGAAGAAGTGCCAGTTCTCGTGCATCTCGCTGAGGACCGTGTCGAGCCCGGCCTCCCGCAGCGCCCTGAGGCCCGACCCCACCCCGTACCACCCCGGCACGATCTGCCGGGACTGCGTCCAGCCGAAGACCCACGGGATGGCCCGCAGACCGTCGAGACCGGCCCCGGAGTCGGGGCGGCGGGACGGCCGGGAGCCGAGGTGGAGGTCGGCGAGCTGGTCGACGGGGGTGGAGGCGAAGAAGTACGCGGGCAGATCGGGGTCGTCGACGAGTTCGCGGTAGGTGGCGTGGGCGGCGTCGGAGACGGTGTCCATCGCCGCGTCCCAGCGCGCCAGCGACTCGTCGGACTGGCGGGGCGCGGTGTGCAGGGCGGACGCCTGGAGGGTCGCCGCCACGGTCAGTTCCAGGTTCTCCCTGGCCAGGGACGGGATCAGATACTTGTCGGAGATGACCTCGCCCTGCTCGGTCACCTTGATCTCGCCCTCCAGCGTGCCCCAGGGCTGCGCCAGGATCGCGTCGTGCGAGGGGCCGCCGCCTCGGCCGACGGTGCCGCCTCGGCCGTGGAAGAGCCGCAGCCGTACGCCATGGCGGTGGGCGACGTCACGCAGCCTGCGCTGCGCCCGGTGGATCTCCCACTGGGAGGTGGTGATACCGCCGAACTTGGACGAGTCCGAGTAGCCGAGCATGACCTCCTGGACATCGCCGCGCAGGGAGACGAGACGGCGGTACGAGGGGTCACCGAGCATCCCGTCGAGGATGACATCGGCCGCGCGCAGCTCGTCGGTGGTCTCCAGGAGCGGCACGATGCCGATCTTGGCCCAGCCCGCGTGGAGGTCGAGGAGTCCGGCCTCCCGGGCGAGTACGGCCGCCGCGAAGACGTCGTCCGCGCCCTGGCACATGGAGATGATGTACGACTCGATGACCTCGGGCCCGAAGCGTTCGAACGCCTCCTTGACGGTGAGGAAGACCCCGAGGGTCTTCTCCCCCGCCGCGTCCAGCGGGGCGGGGCTGGGCGCCAGCGGTCGGCGCGAGCGCAGTTCCTTGGCGAGCAGCTTCTGCCGGTACTCGCGCGGCATGTCCGCGTACCGCCAGGACTCCTCGCCGAGACGGTCGAAGAGCTGCCCGAGGGCGTGGTGGTGGGCGTCCGCGTGCTCGCGTACGTCCATGGTGGCGAGCTGGAGCCCGAAGGCCGCGAGCGTACGGATCGTCCGGTCGAGGTGCCCCTCGGCGAAGAGGCCGCCGCGGTGCTCACGCAGCGAGGTCTGGATCTGGGTGAGGTCGCTCAGCAGCTCGGCGGTGCCGAGGTAGTCGCGGCCCGGCTCGTGCGGGGTGCCGGCGGCGAGGCGGGCCCGGGTGTTGACGAGCTTCTGGCGGACGCAGGTGGCCTTGAGGCGGTACGGCTCCTCGGCGTTGAGCCGCTTGTACCGGGGGCTGATCTCCGGGAGCCGCTCCAGGTCCGCCTGGAGGGAGGTGAGCAGTTCGTCGGTGGCGCCGGCGTAGCGGATGGAGTTGGAGAGGAGTCCCCTCAGGGAGTCCACCAGTTCGAGTGCGTCGGTGATGCCGTGCTCGTGCTGGAGGATCAGCACCTCGCGGGTGACGGCGGGGGTGACGTTGGGGTTGCCGTCGCGGTCGCCGCCGATCCAGGTGCCGAAGGTGAGCGGGCGGGTGCCGGCGGGGAGTTCGACGCCGACGCGCTCCAGCTCCGCCGCGAGGTCCTCCAGGACGTCGCCGACAGCGTTGGCGTGCAGTTCGTCCAGGTAGTAGATGGCGTTACGGGCCTCGTCGGCGGGCTCGGGCCGCACCACGCGCAGCTCGTCCGTCTGCCAGATGAGGTCGATGTTCTCGGCGAGTCGCAGATCACAGCGCCGCCGGTCGGCGGGCCCGGCCTGGGTCTCCAGGAGTTCGGCGATCCGGCGCAGCTTGTTCAGCACCGAACGCCGGGCCGCCTCGGTGGGGTGGGCGGTGAACACCGGCCGGACGTTGAGATTCCTGACGGTCTCGCGCAGATGCTCGGGGTCGGCCTCCTTAAGGAGGTCCGCCGTACGGGAGAGCAGGCTGCCCTCGGCGGCGCGGCGCTCGCGCAGCTCATGGCCGCGGTGCACCTGCTCGGTGACATTGGCCAGGTGGAAGTAGGTGGAGAAGGCGCGGACCAGCTTGGCCGCGGTCTCCAGGTCGGTGTCGCCCAGCAGCCGCGCGGCTGCTTCGCCGTCGCTGCGGGTGAGGGCGCGGACACGCTCGACGAGGTCGAGGAGCGCGGGGCCTTCCTGCCGTACGAGGGTCTCGCCGAGGAGGTCGCCCAGTCGGCGGATGTCGGCACGGAGTTCGGCGCTGGCCGTTGGTGTCTGGTCGGCACTGCTCACAGGTGCGGCTCCTTGCAGTGTTTGAGCACGTCTGGAGGGGTACTGGAGGCTGCGGACCGCGCTGTCCGACGAGACCTAAGGATAGGTGGCCCTCGCTCCGACGTTATCCACAGGTCTCTTGCCGCGACGCCACGCACTGCCATACTTACGTCGCCGTAGGTTACGCACCCGTAGCGCGGCTTCCTATGTGTTTTTCCGACCCCACAGGGGACCCACATGACGACAAGCCCCGATCTGATCGGCGACGTCCCGAAGTCCGGCGACGATCTCCCCTCGGCGACGCTCGGTGGTGACAGCAAGCAATCGATCGAGCAGATCGCCCTGCTGATCTTCATTACGGTGCCCTTTCTCGCCCTGCTCGCGGCGGTGCCGCTGGCCTGGGGCTGGGGGGTGAGCTGGCTCGACCTCGGGCTGCTGGTGGCGATGTACTTCATCGGCTGCCATGGCATCACCATCGGCTTCCACCGCTATTTCACCCATGGCGCCTTCAAGGCGAAGCGCCCGCTGCGGATCGCTCTGGCGATCGCGGGGTCGCTGGCGGTCGAAGGGCCGCTGGTGCGCTGGGTCGCCGATCACCGCAAGCACCACAAGTTCTCCGACGCCGAGGGCGATCCGCACTCTCCGTGGCGTTTCGGGGAGACCGTGCCCGCGCTGCTGAAGGGCCTGTGGTGGGCGCACATTGGCTGGATGTTCGACTCGGAACGGACCCCGCAGCAGAAGTACGCGCCGGATCTGATCAAGGACACGGCGATCCGGCGGATCTCCCGGGGCTTCCTGTACTGGACGATGCTGTCGCTGTCGATCCCGCCGCTGGTCGGGGGCCTGGTGACGATGTCGTGGTGGGGCGCCTTCACCGCCTTCTTCTGGGGCTCTCTGGTGCGGGTGGCGCTGCTGCACCATGTGACCTGGTCGATCAATTCGATCTGCCACGCGGTCGGCAAGCGCCCGTTCAAGTCGCGCGACCGCTCGGGCAATGTGTGGTGGCTGGCCGTCCTGTCCTGCGGCGAGTCCTGGCACAACCTCCACCACGCCGACCCGACGTGCGCCCGGCACGGGGTGCTGCGGGGGCAGGTGGATTCGAGCGCGCGCCTGATCCGCTGGTTCGAGAAGGCGGGATGGGCGTATGACGTGCGCTGGCCGAGTGCCGCCCGGATCGACGCCCGCCGCAGTGATACGGGTGCCGGCACGGCATGATGGACGATGTGGCGACCGACGGCAGCAGTGGTACGGAGAAGAACCGGTCGACCCGGCGCGCGCGCCGGGTGCGGATGACCGGCGCCGAGCGCCGTGAACAACTGCTGGACA
Source organism: Streptomyces sp. NPDC055078 (assembly GCF_053607985.1). NCBI lineage: Bacteria > Bacillati > Actinomycetota > Actinomycetes > Kitasatosporales > Streptomycetaceae > Streptomyces > Streptomyces sp. NPDC055078. Next base: position 776 of record NZ_JBSGUP010000621.1, on the reverse strand, counting down.
TCGGCCGCGCCCTCTTCGCCGACAAGGGCTTCGAGGGCACGTCGGTGGAGGAGATCGCCGCGAAGGCGGGGGTGTCCAAACCGGTGGTGTACGAGCACTTCGGCGGCAAGGAGGGGCTGTACGCGGTGGTGGTCGACCGCGAGATGCGCCAGCTCCTTGACATGGTGACCGGGGCGCTGACGGCGGGGCACCCGAGGGAGCTGCTGGAGCAGGCGGCGTTCGCGCTGCTGGACTACATCGAGCGATATACGGACGGCTTCCGGATTCTGGTCCGGGACTCGCCGGTGGCGCAGTCCACGGGGACCTTCGCGTCGCTGATCAGCGATATCGCGACGCAGGTCGAGGACATCCTCGGGATGGAGTTCAAGCACCGCGGCTTCGATCCGAAGCTCGCGCCGCTGTACGCGCAGGCCCTCGTCGGCATGGTCGCCCTCACCGGCCAGTGGTGGCTCGACGCCCGCCGCCCCAAGAAGGCCGAGGTCGCGGCCCACCTCGTCAACCTCGCCTGGCACGGCCTGGACGGCCTGGAGGCGAAGCCCCGGCTGATGGGCCACCGCAAGAGTTAGCGCGGGCGCGGGCCCCTGCGGGGGGCTTGGGGGGGGGTTCGTCCTGCGCGGGCCCTTGCGGTGCGGGGGCCTCGTGGTGCGGGCCCTTGCCCAGCGCGGGGGCCTTGCGGCGCCCGGGGCCTTGACCGGCGCGGGCCCTTGCCGGGGCGCTGCCCCGGACCCCGCGCCTCAATCGCCGGCGGGGCTGGATGTGTGCCCTCTGCCTCAGGT
>NZ_JBSGUP010000620.1:0-4915 GCF_053607985.1 Streptomyces sp. NPDC055078 | reverse complement strand
CCTCTGGGACGAGGGGAGGCCGGGCCCGGGCGACGCCGACGCGGTGTCACTGGCTCCGCGTCACTGATTCCGCGTTACTGGTTCTGCGTCACTGGCTCCGCGTCACTGGTTCTGCGTTACTGGTTCTGCGCCTCACCTCGGTAGTACTCGAACACCCAGCCGAAGAGGCCGACGAGGATGAGCGGTGCGGAGAAGTACAGCAGCCACCAGCCGAGCGCGACACCGAGGAACGCGAGCGCTCCGCCGGTGCCCAGCAGGAGCGGCTGCCAGCTGTGCGGGGCGAAGAACCCCACCTCGCCGGCCTCGTCCGCTACATCGGCCTCCTTGTTGTCCTGGGCCATGGCGTCCACTCGCCGGGCCGTGAAGGCCAGGTAGTAGCCCACCATGACGCTCAGTCCGAACGCCAGGAAGAGCGCGGTGGTACCGGCCGGCTCCTTCGACCACACGCCGTACAGGATGGCGACGGCGAGGATGAAGACGCTCAGCCACAGGAACATCTTTCCCTGGACCTTCACTGCGCGGCCCCCTTCCCATCGATGAGGGCCTTGTCGACCTCGCCACGGTTTTCGAGCTGGTCGACGATCGCGATCTCCGGGTAGTGAAGATCAAAGGCCGGGGATTCGGAACGGATCCGCGGAAGGGTGAGGAAGTTGTGCCGCGGCGGCGGGCAGGACGTGGCCCATTCGAGCGAACGCCCGTAGCCCCACGGGTCGTCGACCTCGACCTTCTTTCCGTACTTGGCCGTCTTCCAGACGTTGTACAGGAACGGCAGTACGGAGGCGCCGAGGACGAACGAGCTGATCGTGGAGATCGTGTTCAGCGCGGTGAAACCGTCCGCGGCCAGATAGTCCGCGTAACGCCGCGGCATGCCTTCCGCGCCCAGCCAGTGCTGGACCAGGAATGTGCCGTGGAATCCGATGAACAGCGTCCAGAACGTGATCTTGCCGAGCCGCTCGTCCAGCATCTTGCCCGTGAATTTCGGCCACCAGAAATGGAATCCGGCGAACATCGCGAACACCACGGTGCCGAAGACGACGTAGTGGAAATGCGCGACAACGAAGTACGAGTCGGACACATGGAAGTCCATCGGGGGCGACGCCAGGATGACACCGGTCAGACCACCGAAGGTGAAGGTGATCAGGAAGCCGATGGTCCAGAGCATGGGTGTCTCGAAGGACAGCGACCCCTTCCACATGGTGCCGATCCAGTTGAAGAACTTCACACCGGTCGGTACCGCGATCAGGAAGGTCATGAACGAGAAGAACGGCAAGAGCACGCCGCCCGTCACATACATGTGGTGCGCCCACACCGTCACCGACAGACCGGCGATGCCGATGGTCGCCGCCACCAGGCCCATGTAGCCGAACATCGGCTTGCGGCTGAAGACCGGGATGATCTCCGAGACGATGCCGAAGAACGGCAGGGCGATGATGTACACCTCTGGATGGCCGAAGAACCAGAAGAGGTGCTGCCACAGCAGCGCGCCGCCGTTGGCCGAGTCGAAGATATGGGCGCCGAACTTACGGTCCGCCTCCAGCGCGAAGAGCGCGGCGGCGAGCACCGGGAAGGCGAGCAGGACCAGCACACCGGTCAGCAGCACGTTCCAGGTGAAGATCGGCATCCGGAACATCGTCATGCCCGGGGCGCGCATACAGATGATCGTGGTGATGAAGTTGACCGAGCCGAGGATCGTGCCGAAGCCGGAGAAGGCCAGACCCATGATCCACATATCGGCGCCGGCACCCGGTGAGCGGACCGCGTCCGACAGCGGGGAGTAGGCGAACCAGCCGAAGTCGGCCGCGCCCTGCGGGGTCAGGAACCCCGCCACCGCGATGATCGAGCCAAACAGATAGAGCCAGTAGGCGAACATGTTCAGCCGCGGGAACGCCACATCCGGCGCACCGATCTGGAGCGGCATGATCCAGTTCGCGAATCCGGCGAACAGCGGCGTCGCGAACATCAGCAGCATGATCGTGCCGTGCATCGTGAACGCCTGGTTGAACTGCTCGTTCGACATGATCTGCGTGCCCGGACGGGCCAGCTCGGCGCGCATGAAGAGCGCCATCACCCCGCCGATGCAGAAGAAGACGAACGACGTGACCAGGTAGAGCGTACCGATGGTCTTGTGGTCGGTGGTGGTCAGCCACTTCACCACCACGTTGCCGGGCTGCTTGCGCCGTACCGGCAGCTCGTTCTCGTACGAGTCGTCAGCTGCTGCGGCGGCACCCTGGGGTTCGTTGAGGATGCTCACAGTAGGTTCTTCTCCGCGTTCCTGGCCGGGTCCGTCTGCTCAATGCCCGACGGGATGTAGCCGGTCTGCCCCTTCTCCGCCAGCTCCTTCAGGTGCTGCTGGTAGCGCTCCGGGGAGACGACCTTGACGTTGAAGAGCATCCGGGAGTGATCGACGCCGCAGAGCTCCGCGCACTTGCCCATGAAGGTGCCCTCCTTGGTCGGGGTGACCTCGAAGGAGTTGGTGTGCCCCGGGATGACGTCCAGCTTCATCAGGAAGGGGACCACCCAGAAGGAGTGGATCACATCACGGGAGGTCAGGACGAAACGGACCTTCTCCCCCTTGGGGAGCCACAGCGTCGGGCCCGGGTTGCCGTTCTGCGGGTTGCGGGTACCGGGGATGCCGGCGTCGTAGACACCGCCCGCGTTCTCGGGGAAGTCCTCGACGAACTTGTCCGGAACGGCCTTGAGGTTCTTGTCCGTCTTGGCGTCGCCCTTGGAGCCCTCCACGTCCTCGACGTAGTTGAAGCCCCAGCTCCACTGATAGCCGACCACGTTGATCGTGTGGTCCGGCTTGTCGTCCAGGGCGAGCAGCTTGGACTCGTCACGCGCGGTGAAGTAGAAGAGCACCGAGACGATGATGAGCGGGACCACGGTGTACAGCGCCTCGATGGGCATGTTGTACCGGGTCTGAGGAGGTACCTCCACCTTGGTTCTGCTGCGCCGGTGGAAGATGACACTCCATACGATCAGACCCCACACCAGCACGCCCGTGATGAGCGCTGCCGCCCACGAGCCCTGCCAGAGCGAAAGAATGATCGGCGCCTCTTCCGTTACCGGAGTCGGCATTCCAAGGCGGGGGAAGTCCTTGTATGTGCAACCGGTTGCGGTAGCCAGGATCAGGCCCGCAGTCAGCACCTGCGGCAGCTTCCGCCGCATCGGGCGCCGAGACGTGGGGGTACCGCCCGCGCCTTGGCTGCGGGGGAGGTCGGAGCCGTTGGGACTCACGTAGCGCCTTCCCGAGAGTCTCGGCCCGCGCGGTCGGCTGCGGCCGTCTCGCTGGTCGGTCGCCGGCCCTGACGCGGGCAGGGGTTTGGATGTTTATGCGGACCAAACCCTACTGGACGCTATTTGGGGTCGCGCGGGGAGGGTGCCCAACGCGCCGCCCGACTCCCCGAAGGGGTGGAATCCCCCTGGATAAGCCCGGGTTTTCCGTTGGAATGGCCCCGGAATCGCTATTTGGAGCGACAAGGGAAACGGTGTCGCAGTACGGCCCGGGAGGCTCGGCCGAGGCACCGCCGCCGGGCGTGTCCGCGCGAGTCGGACGGCCACGGTGCCGACGGCGGGCGGGTCCGCGGAGTCCGACGGCCACGGTGCCTCCGCCGGGCGGGTCCGCGGAGTCCAACGGCCACCGCGCTGCCGGCGGGCGTGCCCGCGGAGTCCGACGGCCACCGCACTGCCGGGGAGCGGGTCCGCGGAGTCCGACGGGCCGGGAGCCGCCGCGTCCGGCTGTGTCTGACGGTCCCTCCGGGCGCGGGGTACGACTCCTCCGGGCGCGGGTTAGCGTGAGGGGTGCCCTACTTCGACGCCGCGTCCTCCGCTCCCCTGCACCCCGTCGCCCGGCAGGCCCTGCACGCCGCACTCGACGAGGGGTGGGCCGACCCCGCCCGGCTCTACCGCGAGGGTCGGCGTGCCCGGCTGCTGCTGGACGCGGCCCGGGAGGCGGCGGCGGAGGCCGTCGGATGCCGGCCGGACGAACTCGCCTTCACCCCTTCGGGGACACGCGCGGTGCATCTGGGGGTCTCCGGCGCCCTCGCGGGCCGCCGGCGGGTGGGGCGCCATGTGGTGGTCTCGGCGGTCGAGCACTCCTCCGTCCTGCACGCGGCCGGTCTGTACGGGGGCGAGGCGGCCGGCGAGGTGCCGGTCGACCGGTCGGGGCGGGTGGACCCCGCCGTCTTCGCCGGGGCGCTGCGCCCGGACACCGCGCTCGCCTGCCTCCAGTCCGCGAACCACGAGGTGGGTACGGAACAGCCGGTCGCCGAGGCCGCGGAGGCGTGCCGGGCGGCGGGGGTGCCGCTGCTGGTGGACGCCGCGCAGTCCCTCGCCTGGGGGCCGGTGCACGGGGGATGGTCCCTCCTCGCCGCGAGCGCGCACAAGTGGGGCGGGCCCTCGGGGGTCGGGCTGCTCGCGGTCCGCAAGGGGGTCCGCTTCGCCCCTCAGGACCCGGCCGACGAACGGGAGTCGGGGCGCTCCGCCGGTTTCGAGAACATCCCCGCGATCGTCGCCGCGGCTGCCTCCTTGCGCGCGGTGCGCGCGGAGGCGGCCCAGGAGTCGGCGCGGCTGCGGGACCTGGTGGACCGCATCCGTACCCGGGTGCCGGAACTGGTGCCGGATGTGGAGGTGGTGGGCGATCCGGAGCGACGGCTCCCGCACCTGGTGACCTTCTCCTGTCTCTACGTCGAGGGCGAGACCCTGCTGCACGAGCTGGACCGGGCGGGGTTCTCGGTCTCCTCGGGCTCCTCGTGCACATCGAGCACGCTGACCCCGAGCCATGTGCTGCGGGCGATGGGCGTGCTGAGCGAGGGGAACGTCCGGGTCTCCCAGCGCGACGCTAGGCGGGATACCCGACAGCTTCTGTCCCCTTTTCCCGGGGGATCAGGGGAAGCGCCCGGACGGTGTCCGAGCA
>NZ_JBSGUP010000619.1:0-4917 GCF_053607985.1 Streptomyces sp. NPDC055078 | reverse complement strand
CCCCGGGTGATGAGGAGCTGTTTGCCGATCTCGACGATCTCGATGAGTTTGGTCGGGTTGGAGTCGAGGTCGACCATGTTCCCGGCCTCTTTGGCCGCCGATGTGCCGGTGTTCATGGCGACGCCCACATCGGCCTGGGCGAGCGCGGGGGCGTCGTTGGTGCCGTCGCCGGTCATCGCGACCAGCTTCCCGCCCGCCTGCTCCCGCTTGATGAGCGCCATCTTGTCCTCGGGGGTGGCCTCGGCGAGGAAGTCGTCCACACCCGCCTCCTCGGCGATGGCCCGCGCGGTCAGCGGGTTGTCACCTGTGATCATCACGGTCTTGATGCCCATGCGGCGCAGTTCGTCGAACCGCTCCCGCATGCCCTCCTTGACCACGTCCTTGAGGTGGATGACCCCCAGGACCCGGGCGCCGTCGGCGTCCTCGACGGCGACCAGCAGCGGCGTACCGCCCGCCTCGGAGATCCGGTCGGTGGCGCGCTCGGCGTCCTTGGAGACCGTGCCGCCCTGCTCATCGACCCACTTGACGACGGATCCGGTCGCTCCCTTGCGGACCCTGCGGCCGTCGACGTCGACGCCGGACATCCGGGTCTGGGCGGTGAAGGCGATCCACTCGGCCTGGGCCAGCTCGCCCTGGTGGCGCTCACGCAGCCCGTACTTCTCCTTGGCGAGGACGACGATCGAGCGGCCCTCAGGGGTCTCGTCGGCGAGTGAGGAGAGCTGGGCGGCGTCCGCGAGTTCGGCGGCGGTGACCCCGCCGACGGGGACGAACTCGGCGGCCTGGCGGTTGCCGAGGGTGATGGTGCCGGTCTTGTCGAGCAGCAGGGTCGACACATCACCGGCCGCCTCGACCGCACGGCCGGACATCGCGAGCACATTGCGCTGGACGAGCCGGTCCATGCCCGCGATGCCGATCGCGGAGAGCAGCGCCCCGATGGTGGTGGGGATCAGACAGACCAGCAGTGCGGCGAGCACGATCAGGGAGGTCTGCCCGTCGGCGCCCGCGTAGACCGCGAACGGCTTCAGGGTGACCACCGCCAGCAGGAAGACGATCGTCAGCGAGGCGAGCAGGATGTTGAGCGCGATCTCGTTGGGGGTCTTCTGCCGGGCCGCTCCCTCGACCAGCGCGATCATCCGGTCGATGAAGGTCTCGCCCGGCTTGGTCGTGATCTTGACGACGATCCGGTCGGAGAGCACCTTCGTCCCGCCGGTGACCGCGCTGCGGTCGCCGCCGGACTCCCGGATGACAGGGGCGGACTCGCCGGTGATGGCGGACTCGTCGACGGAAGCGACGCCTTCGACGACATCGCCGTCACCGGGGATGACATCGCCGGCCTCGCAGACCACCAGATCGCCGATACGCAGCGCGGTGCCGGGCACCTGCTCCTCGGTGGTGCCCTGGAGCCTGCGGGCGACGGTGTCGGTCGTGGCCTTGCGCAGGGTGTCGGCCTGCGCCTTGCCGCGGCCCTCGGCGACGGCCTCGGCCAGATTGGCGAAGATCGTGGTCAGCCAGAGCCAGCCCGCGATCGCCCAGCCGAACCAGTCGCCAGGGTCGGTGACGGCGAGCACGGTGGTGACGACCGAGCCGATGAGGACGACGAACATCACGGGGGATTTGATCATCACCCGTGGGTCGAGCTTTCTCAGCGCGTCGGGGAAGGACTTGAGCAGCTGCCGGGGGTCGAAGAGTCCCCCGCCGACCCTCCCGTCCCCGTGTTTGTGGCCCGAGGGCACATCCGGGTGCGGGGCCCGGGTGGGAGTTATCGTGCTCATGACGCGAGCCCTTCGGCGAGCGGACCCAGCGCCAGCGCCGGGAAGTAGGTCAGTCCGGTGATGATGAGGATCGTGCCGACCAGCAGACCGGTGAACAGCGGCTTCTCGGTCCGCAGGGTTCCGGAGGTCGCCGGGATCGGCTTCTGCTCCGCCAGCGAGCCGGCGAGCGCGAGGACGAAGACCATCGGGAGGAAGCGGCCCAGCAGCATCGCGAGACCGATGGTGCTGTTGAACCACTGGGTGTCGGCGTTGAGTCCGGCGAAGGCCGAGCCGTTGTTGTTGGCGCCCGAGGTGTAGGCGTAGAGGATCTCGGAGAAGCCGTGGGCGCCCGAGTTGGTCATCGAGTTCGCCGGGGTGGGCAGGGCCATCGCCACGGCGGTGAAGCAGAGCACCAGCGCCGGGGTGACGAGGATGTAGCAGGCCGCCAGCTTGATCTCGCGGGTGCCGATCTTCTTGCCCAGGTACTCGGGGGTGCGGCCGACCATCAGCCCCGCGATGAACACCGCGATGATGGCCATGATCAGCATTCCGTAGAGGCCGGAGCCGACGCCGCCGGGCGCGATTTCGCCCAGCTGCATGCCGAGCATGGTGATCCCGCCGCCGAAGCCGGTGAAGGAGGAGTGGAAGCTGTTGACCGCGCCGGTCGAGGTCAGGGTGGTGGCCACGGCGAAGAGGGACGAGCCGCCGACGCCGAACCGGGTTTCCTTGCCCTCCGTCGCACCGCCCGCGATGTCGAACGCCTCACCCGGGTGGGCGAACTCGGTCCACATCATCAGCGCCGTGAAGCCGACCCAGATCAGGACCATCGTGCCCAGGATCGCGTAACCCTGCCTGACGCTGCCGACCATCCGGCCGAAGGTGCGGGTCAGCGCGAAGGGGATGAGGAGGATGAGGAAGATCTCCAGCAGGTTGGAGACGCCGTTGGGGTTCTCGAAGGGGTGGGCGGAGTTGGCGTTGAAGTAGCCGCCACCGTTGGTGCCCAGTTCCTTGATGGCCTCCTGGGAGGCGACCGCGCCGCCGTTCCACTCCTGGCTGCCGCCCGTGAACTGGCCGACCTCGTGGATTCCCGCGAAGTTCTGGATGGCGCCGCACGCGACGAGGACGATCGCCGCGATCACGGAGATCGGGAGCAGGATGCGTACGGTGCCACGGACCAGGTCGGCCCAGAAGTTGCCCAGCTCCCCGGTGCGGGAGCGGGCGAAGCCCCGTACCAGGGCGACGGCGACGGCGATGCCGACGGCGGCGGAGACGAAGTTCTGCACCGCGAGGCCGCCGGTCTGCACCACGTGCCCCATGGCCTGTTCGCCGTAGTACGACTGCCAGTTCGTGTTGGCCACGAACGACGCGGCCGTGTTGAACGCCTGGTCGGGGTCGATCGACTGGAAGCCGAGCGAACCGGGCAGCGATCCCTGGAGCCTCTGGAGCAGGTAGAGGAAGAGCACTCCGATGGCGGAGAACGCGAGGACACCGCGCAGATAGGCGGGCCAGCGCATCTGTGTGTTGGGGTTGGCGCCGACGGCCTTGTAGATCCACTTCTCCACCCGGAGGTGTTTCTCGGAGGAGTAGACCCGGGCCATGTAGTCGCCCAGGGGACGGTAGGCCAGGGCGAGCGCCACCATCAGCGCCAGCATCTGGAGCACACCGGCAAATATGGGACTCATATCGGGGCTAGAACCTCTCCGGGTACAGAAGGGCGAGGACGAGGTAGCCCAGCAGGGCGACGGCCACGATCAGGCCGACGATGTTCTCGGCGGTCACAGCTTTGCCACCCCCTTGGCGATGAGAGCCACCAGCGCGAACACCGCGATCGTGGTGACGACGAAGGCCACATCGGCCATCGTGAGCTCCTGAATGGGATCGGTTCGGTGAATGGGAATCGGTTCGGACCGTTCGGATCCGGACTGTGTCGAGGGAACCCCTTTTTGGCCGATTCGCCGCCGTCGTTGACACGTCCCATACGGCCCCACCGGTCCTCTTGACGCAACCTGTACGGCCTGCCGGGCGGGGGTGGGAAGGCGGGCATGATCCAGAGCCCTGTGATGGCGGGATTTCCGCCACGGCGAGAGGGGCTTGCGCCGCGTTCGGCTCCGGGGCGGAGTCGCTTGCGTCCGACCTGGCGCCGGACCGTACCCGTACAACGTTCTAGCTATAGTACGTTGTACGAGTGAGGTCGCACGGGCCTCCGGAGACAGCCGAGGAGTACGACGATGGCCAGGGAACACGGGCACGCACCCGCCACCGGTACCGACGATTCCGTACCGGTCATCGATCTGTCGCCCAGGGACAGCGCCGAGGGGCGGGCCGCCGTCGCCCGGGCGATCGGGGCCGCCTGCGAGGGTTCCGGATTCTTCACCGTCGTGGGCCATGGAGTCTCCCAGGACCTGATCGACCGCATGTACACGGTGACCAACGGGTTCTTCGAACTGCCGGACCGCGAGAAGGACACGGTCGCGAACCGTCCCGGGGTGTCCGGGTTCCGGCGTATGGGCGGGACGACCGCGCGCAGCCTCGACAACGAGACGCCCCCGGACCTGTGCGAAGCCTTCGGGGTCCATGTGACGGGAGAGCTGAGCGAGCGGGAGCGCGCGGGGCTCGGCGACCCGTGGGCGACCTGGACGCTGGCGAACGTCTGGCCCGACTCACCCGCCGGCTTCAAGGCCGTATGGCAGGAGTATCTGAGCGCGATGGAGGAGCTGTCTGCCGACCTCATGCGGCAGTTCGCGCTCGCGCTGGAGCTGGACGAGAGGTTCTTCGAGGACAGGTTCGACCACCATGTGTCGTCGCTCACCGCCAACTACTACTACCCGCAGACCGAGCCGCCGCTGCCGGGCCAGTTGCGGCGGGGCGCGCACACCGACTTCGGCAGTCTCACCGTCCTCTACCAGGAGGATGATCTCGGCGGTCTCCAGGTGCTGCGGAACGACGGCACCTGGCGCGATGTCGCCGCCGTCCCGGGCGGCTTTGTGGTCAACATCGGCGATCTGATGGCCCTGTGGACCGGTGGGCGCTGGGTTTCGACCATGCACCGGGTGGTCAATCCGGAGCGGGGTAACACCTCGTCCCGGCTGTCCCTCCCGTTCTACTATCTCCCCAACCACAACGCCTCGATCGAGCCCCTGCGACCGTTCGCCGCGCCGGGCGACCC
>NZ_JBSGUP010000618.1:0-4918 GCF_053607985.1 Streptomyces sp. NPDC055078 | reverse complement strand
CTACCGCAGGAGGCCCGCCGCGTGATCGGGGACATAGGTCTGGAGATCGCGCGGCGGGCGCACATAGCCGGTCGACGCCGGCCGCTCCGGGATCTCGATGACCGGGGGCCGCACCTCCTCGTACGGCACCGACGACAGCAGATGAGCGATCATGTTCAGCCGCGCCCGGCGCTTGTTGTCGCTCTCCACCACGAACCAGGGCGCCTCGGCGATGTCGGTGTGCACCTGCATCTCGTCCTTGGCGCGTGAGTACGCCTCCCAGCGCGTGATCGACTCCAGATCCATCGGCGACAGCTTCCACCGCCGGGTGGGATCCTCCAGCCGCCGCCGGAAACGTTCCTCCTGTACGGCGTCGCTCACCGAGAACCAGTACTTGCGCAGCAGGATCCCGTCCTCCACCAGCATCCGTTCGTAGATGGGGCACTGGCGCAGAAAGCGCTGGTGCTCCTCCTTGGTGCAGAAGCCCATCACATGCTCGACACCGGCCCGGTTGTACCAGCTCCGGTCGAACAGGACGATCTCCCCGGCGGCCGGCAGATGCTCCACATAGCGCTGGAAGTACCACTGGGTGCGCTGCCGTTCGGTGGGCTTGGGCAGCGCCGCGATCCGGGCGACCCGTGGGTTGAGATGCTCGGCGACCCGCTTGATCGTGCCGCCCTTGCCCGCCGCGTCCCGCCCCTCGAACACCACCACGAGCCGGACGCCCTCCGTCCGCACCCACTCCTGGAGCTTCACCAGCTCCGTCTGGAGCCTCAGCAGTTCCTTCTCGTACACGGAACGCGGCAGCGCCGCCGCCCCTGATCGTTCCTTCTTCCCGGCCATGTCCACTCCCCGGCTCGCTGCCTTCCTCCGCCGACCTCGCGGAGTCCTGGCACTGTACGGACGGAACCGACCGTACTGAGCATCGGGGAGACCCGCGCGGCGACCGTACCCCGGGCGGTGGTGACGTTGCCGCCGCCGCCCGGGTCCGGCATGGTGGAGGGACGACGGGAGCGTCCGCCCCACCCCGCGCGCTGTGCCCGTCGAGCGGCTCACGCCCCGCGCGCCCGCCCCCGCACCACCCGGCTATCGATCCGGACCCGCCCATGGCTGACTTCCGCGCCGTCCGCGCCGTGCCCCTCGCGCTCGCCACGGGGCTCACAGCAGGGCTGGCAGCCCTGCTCGCCGGCTGTTCCGGGGGCGGCGACGGGGTACGGGACGCCCTGGTCACCACCTCGGCCACGGTGAGTACCCCCGGATCCCCGTCCGGGGCGTCTCCGGCGGCGGGCCCGGTCCCGAGCCCGAGCGCTCCCGTCAGCCCGCGGACGCGGACGGCGATCCTGTCGATCCCGGCGATCGGCGTCCGGGATCTCCGGGTCGTCCCCTACGAGGGCACCACCGACGACCGGGCGGGGACCCTGATCCAGAACCGGGGCGTCGCGGCGAGCCCCTACGGGAAGCACGGCGGCGTCGGCCCGGGAGAGATCGGAAACTACCTCGTCACGGCGCATCGGCTCACCGCGGGCGGCCCCCTGCGCGATCTCCCCGCGCTCCGGAAGGGCGACACGGTCACCGTCACGGCTGCCGGCCGGACCCTGACGTACGAGATCACCGGGACCCGTCAGACCTCCTTCCGCTCCGAGCGCTCCCTCGCCGAGCAGCGGGCGGCGGTCCCGGGCCACCCGGGCGAGCGGCCCACCCGGGCGATGATCACCATCTCGACCTGCGCCACCCCGGAGGACGACGCGGCGGGCAACTTCTGGCGCGACGACCAGGGGAACCCCGAGCACCGTATCGACAAGATCGGCGTCCTGAAGTCCGGCTAGCCGGTGACCTCGACGAGGTCGGGATCGCTTCCGATGTGGACCTCGGCGCCGAACAGAGCGGCACAGAACCCCGCCGGCTCCATGGGTTCGGCACAGTCCCGTACGAGCACGCTCGTCTTTTCGACCGTCATACGGTTCGCCTACCCGCGGTTGTCACGCCCATACGGTCCGTTGCCGACCGCACCGTCCCGTACACGGGACGCGTTGAGGCCCCCCAGGCATTCGTCGGTCCGCACAATGTCGCGCCCCGGCTTTGTGTTCCCGGCCAAGTCCGGGAGGCGTCCACCCTGCCTACGCTTCTCGCACGCCTCAACCGACGACCAAGGACGGTTTACATGACCGTAGAAGTCGACCGCGCACGCTGGAACAACCTGCTGAACGAGGTGACGGCGAAGTACGGGGCGCCGGGCGCGACCCTCGCGTTCTCCCTCGGCGGGACGATGTACGAGTTCGCGACCGGGGTTCTCAACCGGGACACCCAGGCGCCCGTGCGCACGGACTCGCTCTTCCAGATCGGGTCGGTCACCAAGGTGTGGACGGCCACGCAGATCATGCTGCTGATCGAGGAGGGCCGGTTCACCCTCGACACCCCCTTCGCCGAGCTGCTGCCCGAGTTCGCCGTCGCCGACGAGGAACTCACCAAGTCGGTCACCATCCGGCATCTGCTCACCCACACCTCCGGTATCGACGGGGATCTCTTCCTCGACACCGGCCGCGGTGACGACTGTCTGGAGAAGTACACCGCGGCATGTCGTGAGCTGACCGCGATCCACCCCCTCGGCGCGACCCAGTCGTACTGCAACTCCGGATTCTCGATGCTGGGCCGGCTGATCGAGCATCTGACCGGCAAGACCTGGGACGCCGCCCTCCGCGAACAGATCATCGACCCCCTCGGTCTCACCCACACCGTGACCCTGCCGGAGGAAGTCCTCCGCCGCAGCGCCGCCGCCGGGCATCTGGCGGACGGTTCCGTCACCCCGTCCTGGGGTCTGATGCGTTCCGCCGGACCCGCCGGGGTGATCTGCGCGCGGGCGTCGGACGTGGTCCGGTTCGGACTGGCCCATCTCTCCGGCGGACTGCTCCGCGGCCCCGAGGTGATGTGGGAGCCGCATGTGGCCCTGCCGGGTCCGCTGCCCTTCGTCTCCGAGTGGGGGCTGGGCTGGATGCTGGACACCGTGGGCGGGCACCGGGTCATCTCGCACGGCGGGAACACGATCGGTCAGTCCGCGATGCTGTGGGTCGTACCCGAACTGGGCTTCTCCGCCTCGGTGCTGATGAACGGCGGCGACTCCATGGCGCTGGAGCACGCGGTGGGGACCGCGATCTTCGGCGAGCTGCTCGGGATCGAGGTCCCGCCGCTGCCGCAACCGCCCGCCACCCCCGTCGCCGCCGACACCGAACGCTTCGCCGGCGTGTACGAGAGCGTGGGCAACCGGGTCACCCTGACGGCACGCGATGGCGGCGGCCTTCATCTGAAGACGCGGCGCAAGGGCGCTCTGGCCGATATCGACCCGGGCATGGAGGCCGATATGACCGTCCTGGACGAGCGGACCGTCATCGGCGAACTCGCCGGAAAGGGCAGCTGGGTGCCCATCGCGTTCTTCGAACTCGCCGATGGCACCCCGTATCTGCACTTCGGTGCCCGCGCCATGCCGAAGACCGGCTGAAGGGGAACTTCGCCATGACGAGCACTTCCCGGGGCCGGGCGGAAATCCGGAAGATCTTCGACGACGCGGACACGGAGGGGTTCCTCCATGTCCGTGAGATCGACGGCGACGCGGAGATCGACTTCGGCGCCGACGACCCCGTCGTCCTGGCCTCCGTCTTCAAGGTGCCGGTCGCCCTCGAATACGCGCTGCGGACCACATCCGGAGAGCTGGATCCGACCAAGCGCATCCCGGTCACGGCCGCCTACAAGGACGGCGGCATCGGCACCAGCGGCTGCCTCGACGATGTCGGGATGAGCCTGCGCGATCTCGCCTTCATGATGCTGACGATGAGCGACAACGCCGCCACCGATGTGGTGACGCGCGAGGTCGGACTCGACCATGTCCACGCCACTCTCGCCTCGCTGGGACTCAAGCGCACCCGGATCATCGGGGACTGCCGGACCCTGCTCAACAGCGTGGTGCCGGAACTCGGTCTCGATCTCGACGGAGATGTCGAGGAACAGCTCAAGGCGGTCCCCGACGAGCGCATCCGCAACCTCGCGGTGCGCGACCCGGAGCGTACGACCTCGGGCACGCCACGCGAGATGACCGCTCTCCTGTCCGCCGTCTGGCGCGACGAGGCGGGGCCGCCCGCCGCCTGCGCCGAGGTCCGGCGGATCATGGGCCGGCAGATCTGGCCGCATCGCCTCTCCGCAGGGTTCGAGGACGGCATCAAGGTCTCCGCCAAGACCGGAACCCTGTGGGGGGTACGCAACGAGGCCGGTGTGGTGGAATACCCCGACGGTCGGCGCTACGCGGCGGCGGTGTTCCTCCGTACCCGGTCCATGGCCATGCGTCTGCCGCGGGCCGACGCCTCGATCGGTCTGGCCGCACGGGCCGCGATCGACCTGCTCCGAGCCTGACAGGCGGATCTCATGCCAGACGAAAAGGCGTAATGTCGGTCTACGCCCACTACCGTGACTCCATGACGAACCGGCAACGCCCCAGCCTGCGGCGCATCATCGATGACCTGGGCACATCGGTGCTCGATGTCGCCGCAGCCCCGGGCGAACTCGGCACGGAGATCACCGGGGTCCATATCTACGACCCCCTGGACGAGTTGCTGGTCATGCCCGGCACACTGCTCCTCGCCGTGGGGGTCGAGGGCCGCGACCAGATCCGCGCACTGGTCAAGGCCGCGGCGCAGGCCGCCGCCGTCATCGTCAAGCAGCCCGTGGACGTGGACGACGCCCTCCGGGAAGCGGCACGGGAATCCCGGGTCGCGGTGCTGGGTCTGGCCCGTGCCGCCTCCTGGGCCCAGATCGCCGCCATGCTGCGCGCGCTGCTCGCCGAGGGTGACCTCGGCGAGCAGGGCGAGGGCCCCGCCGACGATCTCTTCGCACTGGCGAACGCCATCTGCGCGCTGATCGACGCCCCCGTCACCATCGAGGACCGGGCCTCGCG
>NZ_JBSGUP010000617.1:0-4935 GCF_053607985.1 Streptomyces sp. NPDC055078 | reverse complement strand
ACCGCCGGCACCGCCGGCCCCCCTCCCGAGGAATCGACCCGACGCCGCAATCTGCTGCGCGCGGGCGGCATCGGCGGTCTGCTGGTCGCCGCCACGGCCGCCGGTACGACCGGCGCGTACGCCAAACCGGCCGGGGACTCCGCGCGGATCCGCACCGTGGCCCAGGTGGCCGCCCTGCGCGCTCTCGCGCCCCGCAAGCTCGACGACGGGGAGACGGCGCTGGTCGCCGGGTACCGGCGGCCGGGCGACGGCGGGGGGATGACCGTCCGCTGGGACGCGTCCGCCACGGCCCGGGACAACGGCGGCACGGTCATCGCACCCGCCGGGGCCACCGGCCGGGGCAGATGGCTGCGGCTGCACGAAGGGGTTCTGGACTTCCGCTCGTTCGGTCACTTCGACGACGGCGAGCCGGCCGACGCGGCGCTCGACGCCATGGTGGGCGACCCCTCGGTCCACCGGATCGAGGCCCATACGGATCTGCTGTTCACCAAGCGGCACACCGTCACCCGCTCCGGCATCGAGCTGGACTTCGGCGGCCACCGGGTCCGTACCACCGGCATCGAGCGCAACACCGCCGACAACCCGTTCGGCGCCGTCCTCTACTTCCGTGGGAAGACCACCGACGACACCGTCACCGCGACCCTGTCGGCCCCGATGCCCGATCTGGCGGATGTGTTCGAGGTGCCGGACTCGGGCGCCTTCACCGTCGGCCAGTGGTGGGCGGTCGAGATCGACGCGGTCAAGGGCGGCGGAAAGTACGAGAAGGAGGTCCAGCGGCTGGTCCAGGTGACCCAGCGGGTGGACGGGAAGCGTATCCGGGTCAACTACAAGATCGGCTGGGAGCTGGCGGCGGGCCGCACCTTCCGCTGGACCCGCGTCGAGCCGGTCGAGCGCTGCCATGTCCGCAATATGGTCTTCGAGGGTGTGCCGGACGGTGACCAGTACACCGGCTCCCACCCCGTCGCGTATGAGTACGCCGTGTCCTGCGATGTCTCCGGCATCGACTCGACCGGCAGCTTCTGGCCGGTGGTGATGCGCCGCTGGTGCACCTACTTCCACACGTACCAGTGCCAGTTGCGCAACCCCGCGTCGGTCACCTGGGGCGGCGCGGGCTATCTCACCCAGCAGATCTACTGTCTGTACGGGCATGTCGAGGACTGTCACGCCGCCAACGCCCGCCATCTGAACGACTGGACGGCGTCCGCGTACGGCTATGTGACCAACTGCCACGGCGACGGCGACGACCAGGGCCCCTTTGTCACCCACGGCCAGTTCGAGCACGATCTCGTCTACACCGGCAACTCCGGGCTGATGACCTTCGCCAACTCCGGTGCCGCCTGGGGGTCGGTGGCCAAGCGGATCACCGTGCGCAAACACGTCTGTTCCTGGTTTGTCGCCCGGGTGAAGATCACCGATCTGACGCTGGAGGACATGCAGGTCATCGGCAACGCCCAGGCCGGTTCGGGGATGCTGTGGGTGAACGCCGACGGCGTTCAGCTCCGTGGCTGCACCGCGTCGGGCCCGCTGGTGGTCACCCAGTCGTCCAAGCGGTCGAAGCGCCCCAATGTCATCGCCGACTCCGCGTTCCATCAGGGCAAGGGCTCGGTGGTGACCCAGGACAACGTGTCCGCCGATCTCCATCTGGAGCGGGTCGCCCTCACCGGGCTCGACGGCGCCGCGTTCAAGGGCACCGGCGCCCTGGTGCTCGACCGCTGCGACTTCACCGGCGCCTCCGGCGAGGCCGCGCCCAGCACCCTGGCGCACCCCGCGACCACCGTCCACGGCGGCCGGTACCAGAACACCGGGTTCACCCTGAACGCGTCCCGTGACCAGTCGATCCGGCTGGACGGCGGCGCCCGGTTCACCGGCACCAACAGCGCGGGCGCACTGCTCGGGCGGACCGGCGGCGACCGTACGGTGAGCTGGCGGCTCGACGGCTTCCACGGCGAGACCACCGTCGCAGGCACCGCGCATCTGAAGATCACGGACGGTCCGAACCGCTATCAGGCGTCCGCCTCCTCCTTCACCGGAGGGCGGCTCGAACTCGCCCCCGGAGCCTTCGCCGGAGCCGGTCATCTGCTGCACAGCGGATGCGTCGAGGACGGCACCACCAGGACGGCGATGCCGCCCGAGGGCGACCGCGTACGGCACGAGAGCGGCAATCTGCTGCTCGCCTAGCCGCCCGGACCGCCCCGGCGACAGCACCGGGGCGTACCACCGGCCCCGAACCCACACCTCCAGCACCCGTGGACCTCACCTTGTCTTCTGCCGCCAGCCCGCCCGCCGCCCCCGTGGCGGGGCCCGTCCGGATCGCCCTCGTCGGCGCCGGCAACCGGGGCCTCACCTATGTCGACTGGATCCATGACCACCCCGATCGCGTCCGGCTGACCGCCGTGGCCGATCCCGACCCGCGTGCCCGGGAGCGGGCCCGTGCCCGCGCCGCCGGGCCGGTCGCCGAGTACGGCGACTGGCGCGAGCTGCTCGCGGCCGGACCTGCCGGTGCGCGCGTCGCCGACGGCGTACTCGTCTGCACCCAGGACCGCGACCATGTGGAACCCGTCACGGCACTGGCGCGGGCGGGCTACGCGATCATGACGGAAAAGCCGCTCGCCCCCACCGAGGACGAGTGCCGCACCCTCGTCGAGGGCGTACGCGCGGCCGGTGTGCCGTTCGCCGTCTGCCATGTGCTGCGCTACACGCCCTACACCGACCTGGTCAAGAGCGTGGTCGACAGCGGTGTACTCGGCGCCCTCACCGGGGTCGAGCATCTGGAACCGGTCGGCTGGTGGCACTACGCCCACAGCTATGTCCGGGGCCCCTGGCGGCGCGAGGACGGTTCGTCGCCGATGATCCTGGCCAAGTCCAGCCATGACCTGGACTGGCTCACCTATGTGACGGGCCGCCGGATCGAGACGGTCGCCAGTTTCGGTTCGCTGGCCCACTTCCGTCCCGAGAACGCGCCCGACGGCTCGACCGACAACTGCCTCACCTGCCCGGCGGAGATCGAGAACGGCTGCCCGTACTCGGCGCGCAAGCTCTACTACCCGGCGCTGCGCCGCACCGGGGGCCAGTGGCCGATCAGCCATGTGACCGACCGGGCCCACGGCCCCGATGACGAGGCCGTCCTCACCGAGGCGCTGCGCTCGGGCCCGTACGGGCGGTGTGTCTACCGCGGCGACAACGACGTGGTGGACAACCAGGTGGTGGCGATGCGGCTGTCCGGCGGGCTCACCGGCACCTTCACCATGACCGCGTTCACCGAGCAGACCCACCGGCAGACCCGGCTCTTCGGCAGCCACGGCTGGCTGCGCGGCGACGGCGAGCGGGTCACCGTCCATGACTTCCGCGACGACAGCGTGACCGTGCGCGAGACGGCGGCCACCGGCTCCAACGCGGCCGATGGCCACGGCGGCGGCGACACCGTACTGATCGAGTCGTTCGTCACCGCGCTCGCCACCGGTGACCGCTCGCACATCCGCTCAGGGCCCGCCGAGTCCCTCAGCAGTCATCTGGCCGCCTTCGCCGCCGAGCGGTCCCGGACCCGGGGGACGGTCGAGCCGGTGCCCGCCGGCTGACGCCCCGACAGGGGGACGGCCGAGCCCGGTGCCCCCGGCCGACGCCTCCTCGTACCGCCCCCAACAGCTTTTCCGCGAACCCTCTCCAGGAGAACGATCACCATGAGAATCAGCAGAACGATCGCCTGCACCGCCGTGGCCCTGTCCACCGTCGCCGCGCTCACCGCCTGCGGCTCGGACGACGGCGGCTCGGGCGGCGGCACCGTCAACACCTGGGTGTATCCGGTCATCGGCGACGAAAAGGCCAACCAGGCGTACTGGGACGGTCTGGTGAAGGAGTTCAAGAAGACCAACCCCGACATCAAGGTCAAGGTCTCCACCTACCCGTGGGCCAACCGGGACACCGCCCTCGCCACCGCGCTCGCCGCGAACAAGGGCCCCGATGTGGCGTATCTGATCCCCGACCAGCTCGCCGCCTACCAGAAGAACATCGTCCCCGCCGATGACTATCTGTCGTCCGCCGACCGGGAGGCGCTGCGCCCGGCGGCCCGTGACGCGGTCACCATCGACGGCAAGGCGCAGGCCACCCCGGTGCTGATGTCGGCGTATCCGCTGCTCTGCGACAAGAAGGTCTTCGACGCCGCCGGGCTCGCCGACAAGTACCCCACCACCTGGGAGGATCTGAGCGCGCTGGCCCCCCAGCTGAAGGCCAAGGGCTACTACGCCACCAGCTACAGCGGCGACACCACCGCCACGCTCAACATGACGTTCTACCCGCTGCTCTGGCAGGCGGGCGGTGATGTCTTCGACAAGGAGGGCAAGAAGGCCGCCTTCAACAGCGAGGCCGGGGTCAAGGCGCTGTCCTGGCTGAAGACGTACATCGACAAGGGCTGGGCGCCGAAGGACCTGGTCACCACGACCCCCAAGATCGAGCAGACCGATCTCGCCAAAAACAAGGTGGCCTGCACCTGGCAGCACACCGCGGGCGAGGTCGAGCCCTTCTGGGGCAAGGACAACATCGTGGTGAAGCCCCCGCTGACCGGTGAGCGGACCGCCGCGTACGGGACGGTCGGCACGCTCGCCGTCTTCAAGGGAGGCAACACCTCCGACGCGGGCAAGTGGGTGTCGTTCGTCGCCCAGGAGCAGAACAGCGCCGGACTCCAGAAGCCGAACGGCTACTTCCCGCCGCGTGCCGGTGCCGCCGATCTCTACCCGGGCGACGCGCGGCAGGAAGCGACCGCCAAGGTGCTCGACAACACCCAGGTCGGCCCGCTGAACAAGGCGGCCCGGGATGTGATGGGTGTCCTCGCGCCGGAGATCCAGGCCGCGCTGCTCGGCAAGAAGAGCCCCGAGGACGCGCTGAACGCGGCGGCCAAGGCGGCGGACCAGCTGATCGCCCGCAAGCGCTGACCCGGCGGCC
>NZ_JBSGUP010000616.1:0-4940 GCF_053607985.1 Streptomyces sp. NPDC055078 | reverse complement strand
CTGCCCCGGGTGCCGCCGTACCGCCCCCCGGGCGGCCCCCCGGGGGCGGTACAGGGTTACGCCCGGGTCGGCAGCTCGAACCAGACGACCTTGCCGCTGGAGAGCCGGGTGGCTCCCCACCGCCTGGCCAGCCGGTTCACCAGAAAGAGACCTCTGCCGCCCTCGTCCGTGTCCCTCGCCCGCCGCTGCCGGGGCAACTGCGGAGAGTCATCGCCGACCTCGCAGCGCAGTACGTCCGTCCGCAGCAGCCGCAGTGTCACCGGGCGCTCCGCGTACCGCACCGCATTGGTCACCACCTCGCTGACCAGCAGTTCCACCGCGTCGGACAGCTCCTCAAGACCCCACCTGGACAGCGCCCGGCGGGCCAGCCGGCGGGCCCGGCCCGGAGCGGCGTCCTCCGGCTCCAGGAACCAGTAGGCGACATCACTCGGAGCGATCCCGACGAAACGGGCCGCGAGCAGCGCGATGTCATCGTCCCGGTCGCCGGGGCCGAGCATGTCCAGGACGTCGTCGCAGAGCGCCTCCAGCGGCGGGGAGTGGTCAGGACCGGTGAGCTGGGCGGTCGCGGCCAGCCGCTCCCTGAGCTGCTCGATCCCGGTCCAGACGTCCCGCAGCCGGGACTCCACCAGCCCGTCCGTGTACAGCAGCAGCGTCGCCCCGGCCGGGGCGTCCAGCTCCACGGCCTCGAAGTCCACGCCGCCGACCCCGATGGGGGCGCCGGGCGGCACCCGCAGCACCTCGGCCCGCCCGCCCAGATGCAGCAGCACGGGCGGCGGGTGGCCCGCGTTGGCGATGGTGATCCGGTGCGAGACCGGGTCGTACACCGCGTACATACAGGTCGCCATGCGGTCGGTGCCGAGCCGCTGGGCCTGCTCGTCCAGATGGTGCAGCACCTCCTGCGGCGGCAGATCGAGCCCGGCCAGGGTCTGCGCGGTGGTCCGCAACTGGCCCATGATCGCCGCGGAGGTCATGGAGTGGCCCATGACATCGCCGACGACCAGCGCCACCCGGCTGCCGGGCAGCGGGATCGCGTCGTACCAGTCCCCGCCGACCCGAGCGGTCTCGGCGGCCGGGAGATAGCGCGAGGCGAGCCGTACCCCGGTCGGCTGGGGCAGCGAGTCCGGCAGCATCGTGCGCTGCAGCTCATCGGCGATGTACGCCTCCCGCCCGTACAGCACCGCCTTGTCGATGCCGAGCGCGGTGTGCGTCGCCAGCTGGGCGGCGACCAGCAGATCGTTCGGCTCGAAGGCATGCCGGTCCGGCCGCCGCAGGAAGACGGCGGCACCGATCACCCGCCGCCGCCCGCGCAGCGGGGCGAGGATCGCCCGGTGCCCGTTCGGTACGGTCCGGTCCGCGCCCAGCAGTTCGGGCAGGGCGGCGCGCGCCGCCGCCGAGTCGCCGAAGACCGGCCGCACCCCGCGCAGCACCTCGGACAGCGCTCCGCCGGAGCGGACCTCGCAGATGTCGGCGGCGGGGGTGAGGTCGTTGTGCGGGTCGAGGGCGGGCAGCGGGTGGACGCCGAAATCGGCGGTGTCCTCCGCTAAACGCAACCGGTCCGTGCGGCGCAGCCGCAGCTGGAACGGCGAGACGGGCCGCTCGTCGCCCACCGGCAGGGGATCGCGCAGATAGACCAGGATCGCGTCCGAGAACGTCGGCACGGTCGCCCGGCACAGCCCCAGCACGATCTCGTCCAGATCTATCCCCCGCGCGATCCTGCGGGTCGCGGCACCCACGAAGCGCAGCCGGTCACCTTCGCGCCGGGCCGTCCCCGCCAGGTCCTGCATGTCCTGTGGCGGACCCCCCAGGGCTGCGGGGACACCGGAGGACACCGGCGGGGCGGGCACGCCGGGCGAACCGGCCGTCTCCGCCCGCGGCCGGGTGCGTTCCTGCGGCCGGGCAGCCAAGGGCTGCCGGCCTTCGTGGGAGGTTGGCTGCTCCGTCACGCGTGGGCTTCCGTCCGTCTGGGCCGGGTGTGCGATGCGAACGCCTCAAGAGGCGGTGTACCCGCTCTGCGGGAGGCGTCGCCAGGGTGGCGGGCATCCGGCACGGCTCCACCCCCTAGGGCCTGTCCTCGAAGTGACTCGTCAATGACTTACGGACTTAACGTCAGGTCATACGGTGCGCTCAATGGTTACCGAACAGCTGCCGAACGGCGCGGCCCTGCGGACGACGATCCTACGTTTGCCCCCAGGGGCAGTATCAAGAGTCTCACGACGTAGTATGCGCCGGAGCGTGTTCCCCGACCGGAGTCGGACATCTTGCGGGCACGGCGGAGATCCGCCCCACCGCGCCGCTTGCGCCGCCTCGTGACCGCGCCTCGTGAGCCACCTGGTGCGACACCCGTCGCCCTGGTGCGCGGTTTGTCCTCGTGCTCCTCGTGTACAGCCGACCGACATGCTCAGGACGCCATCCTCACCGACGTACGGTCCCAGTCCGCGGGCAGTTCGGGCACTCGCCAGGCCGGATCCGGCCGCCAGTGCTCCCAGCCGTCCGGGAACGGGGCTCCCCAGGCCCTGATGACCTCGACCGCGGCCTTCCCCGCGGCCCGCACCCGCTCGGCCTTCTCCGGGTCCACCAGGCCCACGCGCTGGGCCTCCGCGAACTCGTCCTCGTCCCGCCAGAGCCAACTGCGGTCGGGGTAGACCGAGATGTCCAGAAAATGATCCTCGGAGTCGATACCGCCCGCCCAACGGGTGCGCGGCTCCTCCAGATTGACGTACCAGCTCTTGAACTGCCAGCCCGGCTCCCAGAACAGCCAGACCGACCACGGCTGGCCGGGCCTGGCGAGCTTGAGCACCCCCGTACCCCACCAGCGGTCGCGTACGACCGTGCGCGGGGCGGTGTAGCGGGTGGCGAGCGGCTGCTCGTGGACGGGGGTGCCGTCCATGAGCACCGGTTTCACACACTCCGTGCCCGGCGCCAGCCACACGACGAGTTCCTCGGCGGTGTCCTGAACGACGGTCACGGGACGGCAGATGTTCACGCCCCCGCAACTCGTCAGGTCCGGGGCATGGCCGCGATAGCGCCAGAGGATGTGGTCCCCCGGCGTCCAGCGTTCGACGCGTTCCGTGCCTGTCATGAGCAGATTTTAGGAGTACGGCTCCGTCCGCGTGCGGTGATCGGCCTCACGGGCGCGTCATACGCAGGACGTCGAGCGCCTCGTCGAGCTGCTCCAGCGTCAGCGCGCCCCGCTCCACATAGCCCGATTCGATGACGACCTCACGGATCGTCTTCCGCTCGGCCAGCGACTTCTTGGCGACCTTCGCGGCCTCCTCGTACCCGATGTACTTGTTCAGCGGGGTGACCACCGACGGCGAGGACTCCGCGTACTCCCTGGCCCGTTCGGCGTTGGCGGTGACTCCGTCGACCGTACGGTCGGCCAGCAGCCGGGAGGCGGCCGACAGCAGCCGGATCGACTCCAGCAGATTCTTCGCCATCACCGGGAGCATCACATTCAGCTCGAAGTTCCCGGCGGCCCCGGCGACGGCGACGGTCGTGTCATTGCCGGTCACCTGCGCGGCCACCATCAGCACCGCCTCCGGGATCACCGGGTTGACCTTGCCCGGCATGATCGACGACCCGGGCTGGAGGTCCGGGAGATTGATCTCGGCGAGCCCGGTGCGCGGGCCGCTCGCCATCCAGCGCAGATCATTCGCGATCTTGGTGAGCGAGACCGCGATCGTCCGCAGCTGCCCGGAGGTCTCCACCAGACCGTCCCGCGCGCCCTGCGCCTCGAAGTGGTCCCTGGCCTCCGTCAGCGGCAGCCCCGTCGTCCGCGCCACCTCGGCGATCACGGCGCCGGAGAACCCGGGCGGGGTGTTGATGCCGGTACCCACCGCCGTACCGCCCAGCGGCAGTTCCGCGAGCCTCGGCAACGACGCCTCCAGCCGCTCCACGCCGTACCGGATCTGCGCCGCGTAGCCGCCGAACTCCTGGCCCAGTGTGACGGGCGTCGCGTCCATCAGATGCGTACGGCCCGACTTGACGACCTCCGCGAACTCGGCGGACTTCCGTTCCAGCGAGGCCGCGAGGTGGGTCAGCGCCGGGATCAGATCGGCCGTCACGGCCGCCGTCGCGGCGATATGGATCGACGACGGGAAGACGTCGTTGGACGACTGGGACGCGTTCACATGGTCATTGGGGTGAACCGGGCGGCCCAGGCGCTCGGTGGCGAGCGTCGCCAGCACCTCATTGGTATTCATGTTCGAGGAGGTGCCGGAGCCTGTCTGAAAGACATCCACCGGAAAGTGGTCGTCCCAGCGCCCTTCCGCGACCTCCCCCGCCGCGTCCGCGATCGCCTCCGCGATGTCCTTCTCGACCACCCCCAGCTCCGCGTTCACCCGCGCCGCCGCGCCCTTGATCCGCGCCAGCGCCTCGATATGCGCCCTCTCCAGCCGCTGCCCCGACACGGGAAAGTTCTCCACCGCCCGCTGCGTCTGCGCCCGCCATTTCGCCTGCGCGGGCACCCGCACCTCGCCCATGGAGTCGTGCTCGATCCGGAAGTCGTCGGGGGCGTCGGTCATGGCTGCTCTGTCCTCCTGGCTGCGACTGGCTGCGCTGTGCTGTGCCTGTGCTGGGGCCCGGGCCCCATTCTCCAGGAATGAGCACGCGCGCTCTCGCGGCTATTCCCGCGCCTGCCGGTGGGAGGGCACGCCCTCCGGGCGTGTCCTCAAACTCCCCCAGACTCCGTCCGGGGGGACCCCCACGGGCTGGATTTCCGGACCCGGGTGGGCAGATTCAGCCCCCGCCCGGGGGCACCCCCACCCGGGCGAAGCCCTGGGGGAGATTGATGCGCTGGTGGGCGAAATCAGCCTCGCCGGCGTTTGAGGCGCGGGGTCCGGGGGCGGAGCCCCGGGAGACGGCGGCGTGCCGTGGCGCCACGGTGCCTCGGGCGGGGCTCAGGCGCGGACGCCGACGGACTCGGGTGGGCAATACACGCC
>NZ_JBSGUP010000615.1:0-4943 GCF_053607985.1 Streptomyces sp. NPDC055078 | reverse complement strand
ATATCGAGCAGGTCTCGGTCGATCCGGCCGCCGCCCACCGGCGTCTCGGCAGCGGCCTGATCGACCATCTCGGCACCCGCGCCGCCGCGTCGGGGCTGGCGGCGCTCACGCTGACGACGTTCACCGACGTGCCGTGGAACGCGCCGTACTACGAGCGGCTGGGCTTTCGCGCACTCGGCGAGGCCGAACTGACCGAGGGCCTGCGGGAGATCAGACGGGCCGAGAAGGAGATCGGCCTGGACCGCTGGCCCCGGGTCTGTATGCGCCGGGAGCTGTAGCGCCGCTCCCGAGCGGGCGGGTCAGGACGGGTCAGGGCGGGTCAGGGCGACTCGGTGGTGTAGCGCTCGCGCAGCTCCACCTTCCGCACCTTGCCGCTGACCGTCATGGGGAAGCTGTCGAGGACCACGAGCCGGCGCGGGATCTTGTAGTGCGCGAGCCGGTCGCGGCAGAACGCGGTGATGTCGTCCAGGGACGGCGGGTCGGCGGGATCCCTGGGGATGACACAGGCCAGGATCTCCTCGCCGTATCTCGGGTCGGGGACGCCGACGACCTGGACGTCGGACACCTTCGGATGGGCGTAGAGGAACTCCTCGATCTCGCGCGGATAGACGTTCTCACCCCCTCTGATGATCATGTCCTTGATCCGGCCGACGATCTGCACACAGCCGTCCTCGCGCATCACCGCGAGGTCACCTGTGTGCATCCAGCGGCCGGAGTCCACCACCTCGGATGTCCGCTCCGGATCGCCCCAGTAGCCGAGCATCACCCCATAGCCACGGGTGCACAGCTCACCGGCCTGGCCGCGCGGCAGCGTCACCCCGTTGACCGGGTCGGTGACCTTGACCTCGACGTGGGGCAGCACCCGCCCGACCGTGCTCGTACGGCGCTCCAGGTCGTCGTCACGGCGGGTCTGGGTGGAGACCGGGGAGGTCTCCGTCATGCCGTAGCAGATCGACACCTCCGCCATGTGCATCTCAGTGACGACGCGCTTCATCACCTCCTCCGGGCAGGGGGAGCCCGCCATGATCCCGGTGCGGAGCGAACTGAGGTCGTACGCGGCGAAGCCGGGCAGGTTCAGCTCGGCGATGAACATCGTCGGGACGCCGTACAGCGAGGTGCAGCGCTCCTCGGCGACCGCGCGCAGGGTGGCCTCCGGGTCGAACGACGGCGCCGGGATCACCACGCAGGCGCCGTGCGAGGTGGCCGCGAGATTGCCCATCACCATGCCGAAGCAGTGGTAGAAGGGGACGGGTATGCATATCCGGTCCCGTTCCGTGTAGCCGATCGTCTCGCCCACGAAGTAGCCGTTGTTGAGGATGTTGTGGTGGGAGAGGGTCGCGCCCTTGGGGAAGCCGGTGGTGCCCGATGTGTACTGGATATTGACCGGGTCGTCGCAGGACAGCTCGGCCTCGCGGGCGGCCAGCTGTCCGTCGCCGACGGTCCCCGCCGCCCGCAGGAGCCGGTCCCACGAGGGGTCGTCCAGATAGTGCACGGACCGCAGCCGGGGGCAGTCGGCGCGGACCTGCTCGACCATGGCGCGGTAGTCGCTGGTCCGGTGCCGCAGGGAGGCGCACAGCACGGAGACGCCCGCCTGGTTGAGTACGTACTCCAGCTCGTGCGCCCGGTACGCCGGATTGATGTTCACCATGATCGCGCCGATCCGGGCCGTGGCGTACTGCACGAGCACCCACTCGGCCCGGTTGACCGCCCAGATCCCGACGCGGTCCCCCTTGGCGACGCCGATGCCCATGAAGCCCCGGGCCAGCTCGTCCACCGCCGCGCCGAACTCGGCGTACGTCCAGCGGGGCCCGGACAGGACCACCAGCGCCTCCCGGTCCGGGTAGGCGGCGACCGCCCGGTCGAGGTTCTGCCCGATGGTGTCGCCGAGGAGCCCGGTGGTGCCCGTCCCGTGCTCGTACGACAGCCGCTCGGTGTCCATGGGGTAGCTGGTGTGCACGGTGTTGATCGTGCTGACGGCGTTCATCGCGGGTCCCCCTCGTCGGACGCGGCATGTTCCGCGTGCTCCGCGCACTCGGCGTGCTCGGCGCACTCCGCCTTCTCGGCGGACGCGGCGCTCTCTGCGTGCTCGGCCTTCTCGGCGGACGCGGCGTGTCCGGCGTGTCCGGCGTATTCGGCGTGCTCGGCGTGCTCGGCGTACTCGGCGTACTCGGCGTACTCATCGGACGAACCTTTCTCCGTGCGCTCGCGCAGCTCGATCCGGCGGATCTTCCCGGAGACGGTCTTGGGCAGCTCACCGAACTCCAGCCGCCGGATGCGCTTGTACGGGGCGAGTACCGAGCGCGAGTGGGCGAAGAGGGCCTTCGCCGTGTCCGGTCCGGGCTCCCAGCCCTCCGCCAGCACGATGTACGCCTTCGGGACGGCGAGCCGCAGCGGATCGGGGGCGGGGACCACCGCCGCCTCGGCCACGGCCTCGTGCTCCAGCAGCGCGCTCTCCAGTTCGAACGGCGAGATCTTGTAGTCGGACGCCTTGAAGACGTCGTCGGAGCGGCCGATGTAGGTGATGTAGCCGTCGGCGTCGCGCGAGCCGATGTCCCCGGTGCGGTAGTAGCCGCCCGCCATC
Organism: Streptomyces sp. NPDC055078; assembly: GCF_053607985.1. Classification (NCBI taxonomy): domain Bacteria; kingdom Bacillati; phylum Actinomycetota; class Actinomycetes; order Kitasatosporales; family Streptomycetaceae; genus Streptomyces; species Streptomyces sp. NPDC055078. Next base: position 2,362 of record NZ_JBSGUP010000615.1, on the reverse strand, counting down.
GCCTCCGCCGTACGCTCCGGATCGCCGTGGTAGCCGGTCATCAGCCCCACCGGGCGGGCGGAGAGGTCGAGCGCGATCTCGCCTTCCGCCGCGCCCGGCTCACCCGTGACGGGATCGAGCAGCTCCACCGTGAATCCGGGGCTCGGCCGGCCCATCGAACCGGCCTTCAGCAGCTGGCCGGGGCTGTTGGAGACCTGGACGGCGGTCTCGGTCTGCCCGAAGCCGTCGCGGATGGTGACGCCCCACTCCCTGCGCACGGTCTCGATGACCTCGGGGTTGAGCGGCTCCCCCGCCGCGACGACCTCGCGCGGCGGGGTCCGCAGCCTGCTCAGATCCGCCTGGATCAGCATCCGCCACACGGTGGGCGGGGCGCAGAAGCTGGTCACGCCCGCACGGTCCATCTCCGACATCAGCCGGGACGGGTCGAAGCGCGCGTAGTTGTGGATGAAGACCGTGGCCTCGGCGTTCCAGGGGGCGAAGAGATTGGACCAGGCGTGCTTGGCCCAGCCAGGTGAGGAGATATTGAGATGGACATCGCCCGGCTTGAGACCGATCCAGTACATCGTGGCGAGATGACCGATGGGATACGAGGCGTGGCTGTGCTCGACGAGTTTGGGGCGGGCGGTGGTGCCGGAGGTGAAGTAGAGCATCAGGGGGTCATCGGATCGGGTGATACCGTCCGGCCGGAATTCCGCGTCGGCGGTGTCCGCACGGGCGTACGGAAGCCATCCTTCGACCTCCTCGCCGACCGCGATCCGGGTGTAGTCGCCGGGCACCTCGCCGAACTTCCGGGTGTCCTCGGAGCGTACGAGCACATGCGCGGCCCGGCCGCGCTCGACCCGGTCCCGCAGATCGAGGGGGCCGAGCAGCGGGGTCGCGGGGATCACGACCGCGCGCAGCTTCATCGCGGCGAGGGCGGTCTCCCACAGCTCGTGCTGGTTGCCCAGCATGACGACGAGCCGGTCACCGGCGCCCACGCCCTGGTCACGCAGCCAGTTCGCGACCCGGTCGGAGCGGGCGGACAGCTCGGCGAACGAGAGCCTGGTCTCGGTGCCGTCCTCGTCGACGATATGGAGCGCGATCGCGTCATTGTCCCGCGCGATGGCGTCGAACCAGTCGAGCGCCCAGTTGAAACGCTCGGGCCTGGGCCAGGCGAAGCCGTCGTATCCGCGCTGGTAGTCCTCCCGGTGGCGCAGCAGAAAGTCCCGGGCTGCCCGGAACTCCTCCGTGGTGCTGCCTGCCGTCATGTGCCCTCCTCTATTGCCTCGCCGCTCAGTAGCATCGTGTAGTCAGTGACCTACGTCTCACCACCCCCGATCGGGGGTGCACCCCCCCGGGGGGCGAGCAGAGGGAGTGAAGCGGTGTCCGAACCGTCAGAGGCGGTGGAAATGCGAGCGGCGCTGCTGCGGCTACGGCGGGCGACAGGGGTACCGATCGCGTTCGGTGGGCTGCTGGGCGATCCCCAGCGGCTGCGGATCGCCCAGCTCAGCGGTGCCCAGACGAACGCGCTCCACGGGCTCGCCATCTGCATCGGCAACGGCCTGGGCGGAAAGTCGATCGCGCTCTCCCGCCCGTGCGCGGTGACCGACTACCGCGAGGCGCGGCACATCAGCCACGAGTACGACGCGGCGGTCTCGGCGGAGGGGCTGCGGTCGGTGATCGCGGTGCCCGTCGTCGTCCACCGCAAGGTGCGGGGGGTGCTGTACGGCGCGCTGCGGCGGCCGGTGGCGCTGGGCGACCGCACCTTCGACGCGGCGGTCGCGGCGGCGCGCGATGTGGAGCAGGCGCTCGTCGTACGCGAGGAGGTGCAGAACCTCCTCGCGATCGCCCGGGAGCCGGTGGCCGGGGCCGGCGCGTGGGAGGAGGTCCGTGAGGTCCACGGCGAGCTGCGCGCCCTGGCCCCCCGGATCGTCGACCCCGAGCTGCGGGAGGCCCTCCTCGCGGTCTGCGGCCGTCTCGCGGCGGCGAGCGCCGACGCCGGACCCTCCGGTGCCCGCGCGGGCGAGCTGCCCGGCGGGCGCGCGGTCACGCTCGCACCGCGCGAGGTGGATGTGCTCGTGTGTGTGGCGGCGGGCTCCACGAACGCGGCGGCGGCGGACCGGCTGGGCCTGCGCCCCGAGACGGTGAAGGGCTATCTGCGCGCGGCCATGCGCAAGCTGGGCGCGCACACCCGCCTGGAGGCGGTGGTGGCGGCCCGGCGGGCGGGGCTGCTGCCGTAGCCTCCGGCGGGGGGTGCGGGTGGCCTCCGGCGGGCGTGCGAGTAGCCTCCGGCGGGCGTGCGGTGTTGGACCGGCTCGGGTCCTCCGGGCGCCGCAATCGCCGGCGGGGCTGAATATGCTCGGGTCCGCCAGAGCGCCGCAAA
>NZ_JBSGUP010000614.1:0-4965 GCF_053607985.1 Streptomyces sp. NPDC055078 | reverse complement strand
GGCCCGTACCCCGGCGGGATCGCCGTCCGCGTGGCCGCGCCGGTCACGGGGCCACCGTGTCGACCAGCGCCGTCTGGACATCCGTGCTCTTGCGGCGGGTGATCCACACCCCGCGGCCGGGGATCAGGTTGCGGCCCTTGACATTGCCGAACACATAGCCCTCGGTGGGTGGGCAGGACAGCAGGAGACCGGGGGTGTTGACCTCCAGCAGACGGCGCAGCAGCGGGTCGTTCAGCCCGCGCGAGGCGCCCCCCGCCGAACGGGCCACCACCAGATGCATGCCCACCTCGTGGCCCAGCGCGAGGTGGTCCGCCAGCGGGCCGAAGGGCTGATTCAGCGGGCCGCCGCCTCCGACCATGTCGTAGTCGTCGACCAGCACGAACAGCCGCGGACCGGTCCACCAGTCGCACTGCCGCATCCGTGACGGTGCGATGTCCGGGCCCGGCACCCGGGTGCGCACCGCCCGCGCCACACCGTCCACCATCTCCTTCAGCGCGTCCAGCGACACCGCGTGCCCCAGCCGGTACTCGTCCGGTACCGCCTCCACCAGGTCCCGGCGGTAGTCCACCACCATGATCCGTGCCTCGTCGGGCGTGAACCGCTCGGTGATCGCCTTCGCCATCAGCCGCAGCAGGTTGGTCTTGCCGCTCTCGGTGTCGCCGACGACGATCAGGTGCGGGGTCGCCGTGAAGTCGTGCCACAGCGTGCCCATCCTCTCCTCCTCCACACCCAGCGCCACCCGCAGGTCACCGCTCCCGGCGGCGGGCAGGCCGGCGGCCGGAAGCAGTGTGGGCAGCATGCGCACCGGCGGCGCCGGCGGGTCCGACCAGTGCTCGCTCACCCGGGCGACCAGGTCCCCCACCCCCTCGGAGAGGTCCGTGGCGACGGCACTGCCGTCCATCCGCGGCAGCGCGGTCAGAAAGTGCAGCTTCGAGTCGTGGGTCAGGCCCCGGCCCGCCACCCGCGGCACCTTGGCCGCCTTGCGTGCGTCGACCGAGGAGTCCATGGGGTCGCCCATCCGCAACTCCAGCCGGGTGCCCGCCTGGTCGCGCACCGCCGCGGGCAGCTCGACCCAGCGGGCCGTGGAGACCACCAGATGGATGCCGTAGTTCAGACCGCGCTGGGCCAGTGCGCTGAACGTGGAGAGGTACTGGTCGTAGTCCTGGCGGACCGTGGACCATCCGTCGATCACCAGGAACGCGTCGCCGTGCGACTCGTCGGGGAACTCCCCGGCCGCCCGGCGCCGCCGGAACGACGCCATCGAGTCGATGCCCTGCTCCAGGAAGAACCCCTCGCGCCGGGCCAGCAGGGAGGTGACCTCGGAGATCACCCGCCCCACCCGTTCCCTGTCCACCCGAGCCGCGACCCCGCCCACGTGCGGCAGACCGGCCAGCCCGGAGAGTGTGCCGCCTCCGAAGTCCAGGCAGTAGAACTGCACTTCGCGCGGGGTGTGGGTGAGAGCGAGCGAGGTTATCAGCGTGCGCAGCAGCGTCGACTTGCCGCTCTGCGGGCCGCCCGCGACGGCCACATGGCCCCCGGCACCCGACAGGTCCACCATCAGCGGGTCACGGCGCTGGTCGAAGGGCCGGTCCACGATGCCCACCGGAGCCCTGAGCCGCCCTCGGGGCGCCGTGCTGGTCAGCCCGTATGCCGGGTGCGGCTCCAGCGGGCCGAGCAGCTCGTCCAGCGTGGACGGCTCGCTCAGTGGCGGAAGCCACACCTGGTGGGCCGGCGGCCCGGCGTCCCGCATCCGTTCCACGGCCACCGACAGCAGCGACCGGCCCTCCTCCTCCCTCTGCTCGGGCGCCTCCCGCTCCTCCTCCGGCGGATCGGGCAGTTGCCGGGGCACCACCCAGCCCGATGTCCACGGCACCACCTGACTGGCCACCCGTGCCTGGTGCACCGAGCCGCTGCGCGGCCGGTAGGGGCCGGAGACGTACGCGGCGCGGAAGCGGGTCAGCGCCTCCACACCGGTCTTGACGAAACCGCTGCCCGGCATCGGAGGCAGCTCATAGGCGTCCGGCACCCCCAGCACCCCGCGACTCTCCATCGCGGAGAAGGTCCGCAGACCGATCCGGTACGACAGATGCGACTCCAGCTGGTGCATCCGGCCCTCGTCCAGCCGCTGCGAGGCGAGCAGCAGATGCACTCCGAGGCTGCGCCCGAGCCGCCCGATCATCACGAACAGCTCCATGAACTCGCGGTGCGCGGCCAGCAGTTCACTGAACTCGTCCACCACGATGAACAGGCTCGGCAGTGGGTCCAGCGGCGTCCCGTCGGCCCGCGCCTTCTCGTACTCCAGCGCCGAGGTGTAGTTGCCCGCGGCCCGCAGCAGCTCCTGACGGCGGATCAGCTCACCGTGCACCGCGTCCTGCATACGGGCGACCAGCTCCACCTCGTCCGCCAGGTTGGTGATCACCGCGGAGGTGTGCGGGAGTTCGTCCAGGCCGAGAAAGGTCGCGCCGCCCTTGAAGTCCACCAGGACGAAGTTCAGTGTCTCGGAGGAGTTGGTCAGCGCCAGCGCCAGCACCAGGGTGCGCAGCAGCTCGCTCTTGCCCGAACCGGTGGCGCCGATGAGCATGCCGTGCGGCCCGGTGCCGCCCTGCGCCGACTCCTTGATGTCCAGTTCCACCGGATCTCCGCCGGGACCCACCGCGATCGGCACCCGCAGCCGCTCCGAGCGGGTGCGCCGCCCCCACAGCGACGCCGGATCATGGCGGTACAGGTCGGCGATGCCGAGCAGCGTGGTCAGCTCGGTATCGGCGGCCATCGGCTCGCCCGTATCCCGCCCCCCGCCCATCCGGTACGGTGCCAGCCGCTTGGCGAGCGACACCGCGGTCGCCGTGCCCATCGCGTCCGGCTGCCCCAGCGAGGTGAACTGCTCCTTGCGCTCCCGGTCGGTGCGCACCAGCCGCATCGCCTCCTCTTCGAGGTCCAGCCGGAGTGTCACCCGGCCCGGCCGCCAGGTCAGCGCACCGTCCAGGTCCAGCAGCACCGCGTTGCGGAAGCCGGGCCCGTCCGCCCTGTGTCCGGCCGGAACCGGCACCCCGTCGAGCACGATCACCACGTACGGCTCCTCGCGGCCGGGCCGCGCCTCCGGGTCGAACACGGCCCGCTCGGCGAACTCCACACCCAGCAGGTCGTCCAGCTCGTTCACCGAGGTGACCACCATCCGTACCGAGCCCGCACCGTCCGACTCCACCTGGTGCAGGTTGTGCGGCAGCCACTTGACCCACTCCCAGTCCGCGCGCCGGTCGTCGGCCGCGCACACCGCGATCCAGACGTCCTCGGGGGAGTGCACCACCGCCAGTTGGGCCACCATCGCCCGCGCGAGCGCGCGGATCCGCTCCTGGTCACCACGGAACAGCACCCGCGCCCAGGCCCGCAGATACACCGCGATCGGCTGCCCGGGGACGGTGGAGTAGGCACGGATGAAGCTGCGCAGCGCGTGTGCGCTGAGCGGCTCCAGGTCCTCCACCGGCTGGGTGGACAGCGGTGCCAGCCGCAGGCCCATCTTCTGGTCACCGACCGCGACCCGCACCTCCGCGAAGTCATCGTCCGCCGGGCGGCGTTCCCACAGCCGGCTCGTGCCCACCAGCGACCACAGCGCCTCCGGCGCCGGATGCCGCCAGGCCGATGCCCGCTGCTGCTCGGCGACCGTCGCGCGCACCTTGCGCCGCACCTGGCGCAGATAGCGCAGATAGTCCCGCCGCTCGCCCTTCAGCCGCTGCTTGCGCTCGCTGCTGCGTCGCACGTACTGGCCCAGCACCATCGCCACGGCGGAGACCACCATCATCCCCAGCGCCAGATAGATGAACACCCCGCTCCTGGCGCCGCCGGGACGCATGTACATCAGCATCATGGACACCGACATCAGCGCCATCGGCAGATAGTTCCACACCGCCGAGCTGTCCGGGGTGACCTCCGGAAGTGTGGGCGGCTCCTGAAGACTCAACTCCCCGTCGGGCATGTCCGGTCCGCGCCTGCGGGCGGGCCGACGGAACAGGATGGTACTCAAGAGCGCTCTCCTTCGGGGTGCCGCGGGGCGACACGGGCACGACTCAGATACGGGATCGGGGGCTGCCGTCCGCGGCGGCGCGGAGCAGTGATACAGACGGACGGGGCTGTCAGCGCGGACAGACCGGACGAAGGGCGCATGCCGCCGCAGCCGACCCCATGAGGCGAAAGCCAACAGTCGGCGACAGTCTACGATCCGTCTCACGGTTCACTCGGGCGGACGTACACGAGGAGCCGGTTCAAGTGTGCAGCCCGATGGCGCACACGTCCAACGATCGATCTGCCGGAGGCCCTTGGTGCCTCCCGACGAAGCGTGAGTTCTCCCCATGACCGACAGCACCACGTCCGGACTGTGCCGCGTCACCGTGCGCGCTCCGGCCAAGTCCATCGATCTCGCAGTACCTGCCGATGTGCCTGTCGCCGACCTGCTGCCCACCCTGGTGCGGCACGCGGGCGACGACCTGGACGAAGAAGGGCTGGAACACGGTGGCTGGGTCCTCCAGCGCCTCGGTGGCTCCTCGCTCGACGAGGACACCGGCCTCGCGGCACTCGGCGTGCTCGACGGCGAGACCCTCTACCTCAGACCACGCACCGACGCACTGCCCGAGGTCCTGCTGGACGACATCGTCGAGGGAATCGCCGGGACGATGGAGCGCCAGCCCTTCGGCTGGAGTGCTCCGGCCTCCCGCCGCGTCCTGCTGGGCATGCTCGTCCTCACCCTGGGCGCCGGACTCGCCGTCCTGGCCTGGCCCGGCCCCTCCGGCGGGCTGCGCGCCCTGGCCGCCGCCGTCACCGGTCTGCTGCTCCTGGGCGGCGCCGGTTCCGCCAGCCGCGCGGTCGGCGACGCGGAGGCGGGCGCCGCCCTCGGCTTCGCCGCGGCCCCCTACTTCGCGCTGGCCGGCTGGCTGCTGCCCGGCGGCGACCTCGGCGGCCCGGACCACTGGGAGG
>NZ_JBSGUP010000613.1:0-4998 GCF_053607985.1 Streptomyces sp. NPDC055078 | reverse complement strand
GGGCACCGGTACCGCACCGATACCGCACTGGATCCGCACCGGCACCCCACCGGGGCCGCATCGGATCAACCCTTGGTCAGTGCTCGTCGGCGAGGATGAGATAGAGCTTCTTGCGGGCCTCGTTGATGACCTCGACGGCCTTGGTCCGCTGCTCGGCGCTCCCGGTCTTCCAGACCTGCCCGAAGGCTTCCATCAGCCCCCATCCGGCCTGCCGGATCTCATTGACCGTGTCCCAGTCGACACCCCGGCCCGCCTCTTCCCACGGGGCGTCCGGCCCCGCTTCGGCCTCGGCACGCCCCGCGTCGGTGAGGGTGAGCAGCTTCTTGCCGCCCTCGCTCACGCTGGTGATCAGACCTTCGTCCTCCAGCAGCTGGAGCGTGGGGTAGACAGAGCCGGGGCTGGGCTTCCAGGCCCCGCCGCTGCGCTCGCCGATCTCCTGGATCATCTCGTATCCATGCATCGGGCGGTCCTTCAGCAGCGCCAGGATCGAGGCCCGCACATCGCCGCGCCGCGCCCTTCCCCGGCCACCGCCACGGCCTCGCCCGCCCCCGAACGGCCCGCCGAACGGCGGCCCGAACTGCCCGAACGCCCCCCGGCGCCCCTCGCCGTCACCTCGACCATGATGTCCGGGCCCGCAGTGCCCATGCCCGTGCTCATGCTCGTGTCCATGTGAACGCATCGCTACGCTCCTTCCATCGTTGATCAGTCGCGATACCTCAACGATATATCGGAACCGCTCGGATGGCCAGCCTTCTCGGCTCCTCGGCTCCTTGGCTCCTGTCCCGTGGAATCAAGCCGCGCACCGGCAGCCCGGGTAGGTCACCTGGCTCTCCCTGCACATGGCCGGCCTGAGGCGGACCAGGGACACCCTCGACACGCTGATGGCGACGGCCCGGACGCACCGGGACCCGGCTGCGAAAGGCCGCGGCCGACCGACCGGTGGCCCACCACGGCGGCGTGGGCCCGCCGGTAGGCCGCACCGCCCGATGCCGACGCCGACGCCGACTTCGACGCCGGCACTCACGCCGTCGGCAGCCACCCCACCTTCCCCGCGAGCAGCGCGTAGCCGACGAAGGCCACGATGTCGAGCAGCGCATGGGCGACCACGAGCGGCCCGACACGGCCCCACCGCCGGTACAGCAGGACGAAGACCACGCCCATGACCGCATTGCCGATGAATCCGCCGATGCCCTGGTAGAGGTGGTACGAGCCGCGCAGCAGCGAACTGGCCGCCAGCGCGGCCATCGGCGTCCACCCCAGCTGGTCGAGTCTGCGCAGCAGATAGCCGACGACGATCACCTCCTCCACGACGGAGTTCTGGATCGCCGAGAGGATCAGTACGGGAAACTTCCACCACACCTCGGGCAGCGACTCCGGCACCACCGTCAGATTGAACCCGGTGGCCCGCGCCACCAGGTAGAACGCGAGTCCGGCGCTGCCGATCCCGGCCGCCACAAGGGTGCCGCGCCCGAGATCGGGCCATGGTGCCCGGCGGTCGAAGCCGATCGCCCGGAGGCCGCCCGCGCCCTCCCGGGTCAGCAGATGCGCGACCAGCAGGACGGGCACCAGGGCGGTCGCGATACCGAAGAGCTGCCAGGCGAGATCGAGCCATGGCCGACCCGGTGCGTACGATCCGTTCAGGGTCGCCGCCTGGTCCTTGAGACCCCCGGGCTTCGTCAGCGATCCGACAAAGCTGATCAGCGCCGACACCCCGCTGGCGCCGAGTGAGAGCGCCAGTACCAGGAGCATCTCGGACCGCGCGATCTTGGGTGACATGCCCTCCTGGGGAAGAGAATCAGCCACGCGTCCGGACTCCACCTGCACACATGCCTCCAGTTGCGTCTTCACACCTCGCCCCCGCCCTCGCCCCACCAGGGTCTCGAATACGGGTACGAGAAGCGCGCGACAGGCCGGGGCGCAGGTCATCGGACGATGACGAGGCTCCCGTTTCTCCCCGGCCGGCCTTCGATGGCCGGCATCCGAGGAGACGCACCACCGCATGGGATGTCACAGCTTGCCCGACCCCGCTCTCCCGGAGGAAGGCAGGTCCCGCCCCGGTCGCCCGCTCGCCCGCCCCGTACGGCGAGGATCCCCGGCGCCGGCTCATCCCCGAGCGGGGTCACGGTGGTCGCCCTGTGAGAGCCGCTCCGGGCTCTGGCGCCGGGGCCGGGGCCGGGGCCGGACGGATCTGGTTGCTGAGGCCGACAGGATGCCGGAGCGGACCTGGCGCGCGGCCGGGCAGCGCACCGGCCCCGCGCCTACGCCTCGCGCCCCGGAAACCCCACCTGCCAGGTGTGCACCGGCTCCCCCGCGTGCATCAGCTCGCAGTAACGGCGGGTCATCGCCGCGAGGGCCGGGTCCCGCTTGAGCCCGGCCTCCCGGGCGCGATGGTAGGTGTCGGCCTGCCAGGACGCCCCGTTCATCCGGCGCCTGCACCGCTCCTCGATGACACCGAGATACCGGTCGCGGTCGGCGGGCTCCACATTCCAGGCGTCGAGCCCCGCCGCGGCCAGCGGCAGCAGCTCGTCGCGGACGAGTTTGACGGCCGGCACCCGGGTGATACCGCCCGCACGCCCCGGCCGCGGCCATTGGAGTTCGGCGTCGATGCCCTGCCGGCACGCGGTGTCGAAGTTCTCCGCTGCGGCCTCGAACGGCAGCCTGCTCCACACCGGCCGCGACTCCTCCGCGAGCGCGCGCACCAGCCCGTAGTAGAAGGCGGCGTTGGCGATCACATCGGTGACGGTGGGCCCGGCCGGGAGCACCCGGTTCTCCACGCGCAGATGGGGGACGCCGTCGGCGATCCCGTAGACCGGGCGGTTCCAGCGGTAGACCGTGCCGTTGTGCAGGACGAGTTCATGGAGCCGGGGGACGCCGCCGTCCTCGAACACCCGCAGCGGATCCTCCTCCTCGTCACAGATCGGCAGCAGTGCGGGGAAATACCGCAGATTCTCCTCGAAGAGGTCGTACGCGGAATTCACCCAGCGCTCGCCGAACCAGGTGCGGGGCCGTACGCCCTGTGCCTGGAGTTCGGGCGGGCGGGTGTCGGTGGCCTGCTGGAACAGCGGGGGCCGGGACTCCCGCCAGAGTTCCTTGCCGAAGAGGAAGGGGGAATTGGCGCCCACCGCGATCTGGACGGCGGCCACCGCCTGCGCCGCGTTCCACACATCCGCGAACCGAGCGGGTGTCACCTGGAGGTGCAGCTGTACCGATGTGCAGGCCGCTTCCGGCGCTATCGACGAGGATGTGCAGGTCAGCCGCTCGACACCGTCGATGTCGAGGGTGAAGTCCTCGCCGCGCGCGGCGAGGATCTGATCGTTGAGCAGGGTGTACCTGTCGACGTCCGAGAGGTTCGCGGAGACCAGGTCGTCCTGGGCGAGCGTCGGGAGAATGCCGACCATCACAATGCCGGCGCCGACCTCGTTCGCTTTTCGGTGAGCATATCCGAGCCCGGCCCGCAACTCCTCGGCCAGTTGGTCGAGCACCCGTCCGCCGAGCCGGTGCGGAACAATGTTTACTTCCAGGTTGAACATTCCGAGTTCGGTCTGGAAATCCTGGCTCGCGATACGTTCGAGTACTTCCGCATTCATCATCCGGGGCAGGCCGTCCGTACCCGCGAGATTCAGCTCGATCTCCAGGCCCATCAGATTCTTGGGCCGGTCGAACCGCTTCTCGGCCAGCAGCCGCCCGAGTGCCGCCAGACACTGCTGGAGCTTTCGCCGGTACCGCTGGCGATCGGACAGTGCGAAGCCGCCTGCCACGGCTTTCTCCCCCATCGAAGGGTCCCTCCTCAGGTGGGCACCACGCAGCTTCGGTCGCTCGCGTCAGGGACGATAATGCCCAGACTGGCTGATCCATAACGCGGCACGGACGCGCGGCGGCCGGTACTGTGTCAGGGGCGATCGAGTGACACATCGCCCCGGCACGGTGCAGTGCACAGCTATCCAAGCCCAGCGCATGATGAAAAACACGGTTCGGTTTCAGCCTACCGGCGCGTACGCAAATGCCCAGGCCATGGCCGCATTCCTCACTGGAGACCAGCAGTACACCCGTGCCAGAAAGACCAGAACTCGCCTTGCTGTTAATACGCGCGAACGCTAGCGGAAACATCGTACGAACACGCGTCGTATAAACTCCGCTCCTGAGGCAGAGAGTTGGCGCCCGGTGGCCTTCCCGGCCCCCCTCTGGCCCCGCACGCTGACAGCGCCGTCCGCACCGCACCTGCCCTTCGCTCCACCGTGTCTCCCAAGTGAGAGGCGACCCACCATGCCGCTGCATGTCCTCCAGGCTCCCGCGCCTACTCTGCGTAGCGTCCTCGCGGCACTCGGTTCCCCTGCCGCCGTCGACGAGGACCGCACCCCCGCTCTCAGGTCCGTCCAGGGACCCGTGAGCCCCGAGTCACCCCTTCCCGTCCACATACTCGACCGGATCGCCCCCAACCCGTCCCGCCCCGCCACCCGCCTCACGGGCTGGCGCTTCCTGATCCGGGGCGGCGAGCGCGCCGTGGCCGCCGCGGACACGCGGCTCACCCCGGACGGCTGGACCTTCTCGCACTTCTTCGAAGGCCCGTACGTCGGCTCCACCGAACAGGCGCTGCGACAGGCGGAGTCGATGAAGACCCCCTTCCAGCCACGCCTGCTGTCCATTCCCGAGCTGTACATGCTCACCCTCTGGCTGCACGGGGACATCACCGCCGAAGCCTCGTCCGGCGCCCCCCTGCCCACCGACGTCCTGGTGCCACTCGCTCCCGCCCCGCCCGGTATCGCCGCCCACCGGCCGCACCGGGTGGCCGATCTGCTCCCGGTGATGACCCTGAGACTGGCCGCCCCCGGGCCTCTGCTGGCCTCCCCGGCCTGATCTCGTCGGCCCCTCAGGGCACAGTTGCTCGCGCCCCGTGACCGTCCGGTCGCGGGGCGCACTTCTCCCCGGACGGACTAGTCCGATCCGGCCATTCTTAACCATCCAAAAGGACAATGGAGTTGGGCTGAACCATCCGGGTGG
>NZ_JBSGUP010000612.1:1451-5005 GCF_053607985.1 Streptomyces sp. NPDC055078 | reverse complement strand
CGACTACCCCCAGGCCGATCTCGTCGCGTACGACAACTACTCGATCTGTGTCGACAATCTGCTGACCTTCCAGGTCGACGCCGTCACCACCGACGACGCCATCCTCACCGGCTACGCGGCCAAGGCCCCCGACGAACTCAAGGTCGTCGGCAAGCCGTTCTCCCAGGAGCCGTACGGCATCGGGGTCCCGCGCCAGGACAACGCCCTGCGCTTCGCCATCGACGACGCCCTGGCGGCCAACGAGAAGAACGGGAACTGGAAGAAGGCATACGACGCCACCCTCGGCCTCTCCGGGGTCCCGGCGCCGAAGCCGCCGCCGATCGACCGCTACCCGTCGAGCTGAGGACCGAAGTGAACGTACTGACCGACAACTTCTCGCTGTACGGCGAGGGCTTCCTCGGCACCGTCGAGCTGACGGTCTACTCCTCGCTGCTCGCCCTCGTCCTCGGCTTTGTGATGGCGTCCTTCCGGGTCGCGCCCGTCGGCTCCTTCCGGGCCATCGGCACGGTCTGGGTGACCGTCCTGCGCAACACCCCGCTCACCCTGCTGTTCTTCGCGGTCCTGCTGGGCCTGCCCCGGTTCGGACTCGTCCTGCCCTTCAAGGTCTTCGCGGTGATCGCCCTCGGCTGCTACACATCGGCCTTCATCTGCGAGGCGCTGCGCTCCGGCATCAACACCGTCCCCAAGGGCCAGGGCGAGGCGGCCCGCAGCCTGGGCATGACCTTCGGACAGACCCTCGGCGGGGTGGTGCTGCCCCAGGCGTTCCGCAGCGTCATCCCGCCGGTCGGCTCCACCATCATCGCGCTCGCAAAGAACTCCGCGATCGCGGGAGCGTTCAGCGTCACCGAACTCCTCGGCACCTACAAGACCCTCAGCGAGCTGGGCTACAACATCATCTGGACCTTCGTCTGGATCGCCGTCGGCTACTTGATCATCACCCTCACCATCAGTGCGCTCTTCCATGTGCTGGAGAAGCGCTACGGAGTCGCCCGATGACCGATTCCACCGCCCTCTACGACATCCCGGGACCCAGGACCCGCCGCCGCCACCGGCTGTACGGGATCGGCTCCACCATCGCCATCGTGGCGCTGCTCGGCTGGATCGTGTACCTGCTCTTCGACACCGGGCAGTTCACCGCCGCCAAATGGACGCCGTTCGAGTACGAGGGCATCCAGGAACTGCTGCTCCGGGGCCTCGGCAACACCCTTAAGGCTTTCGTCTTCGCCGCGGTGTTCTCCCTGGTCCTCGGCGGGATCCTGGCCTGCGGCCGGCTCTCCGACCACCGGCCGGTGCGCTGGGTGTCGACGCTGGTGGTGGAGTTCTTCCGGGCCATGCCCGTGCTGGTGATGATCTTCTTCATCTTCGTCGCACTGAAGGTCCAGCCGCTGCCCGCGCTGGTGACCGGGCTGACGCTCTACAACGGCTCGGTGCTCGCCGAGGTCTTCCGCGCGGGCATCAACTCCGTGGACCGGGGCCAGCGGGAGGCCGCGTACGCCCTGGGTATGCGCAAGACCCAGGTGATGACCCACGTCCTGGCGCCCCAGGCCGTGCGCGCCATGATGCCGACGATCATCAGCCAGCTCGTGGTCGCCCTCAAGGACACCTCGCTCGGCTATCTCATCACCTACGAGGAATTCCTCCACGCCGGAAAGCTCATCGCGTCGAACCTCGACTACGATTTGCCGTTCATCCCCGTGGTGATGGTGATCTCGCCGATCTACATCGGGATGTGCATGCTGCTCTCCTGGTTCGCCAACTGGATGGCCAGACGGCAGCGCCGCAGTCCGAAGACGAAGGCCGTGGACATCGCCCCGGCCGAACCAGGGACGCTGCTGCCCGGAGGTCCCCCCGCGCCCGGAGGGACGTAGGAGGCAGGGCAGCAGTTCATGGGGCACGACCGGCTCACCCCCTGGTGGGGGAGCCCGGCAGCAGCCGGTGATCACTTCCGGCGCGGCGGGACCGACGGATCACTCGGCCGGCCGCGTACGGGAAGAAGGTCAGCTGCGCGTCGGCCGGGTCGTGCTCGATGTGGTTGCCGAGGCCGAGCGGGCTCCCGTCGCGACACCGCGCGACGGGGGTGCCGCTCTCCTTGGCGCGGGTCGCCTTCGCGCGCGGGCGCGGCGGTGGTCCGGTGGGGCCGGTGGCCGCCGGACGGGACGGCCGGGCGGAACGGCCGGAGGAGACGCCAACCCCGCCAGCCCGCGGCCCGCCAGCCCACACCCCGCCAGCCCGCAGCCCGCGGCCCACACCCCGCCAGCCTGCGGCCCGCTAGCCCGCGGCCCGGTGCGAGGGAGCGGGCGCCGTCGGCAGCGGTGCCTGGGCCGGGTGGGTCACATCGGCGACCACCTCGACGACATCGGGCCCGTACGCCTGCGAGTTGATGACCTTGAGCAGCAGACAGAAAGAGGCCGAGCCGTGTTTGCGGGCCAGTTTGCGGTGGTTGCGGGCGAGATAGCGGGTCGCGGCCTGGTTGGTGATGGCGCGCTGCCCGCAGAAGAGGAAGACGGGCCGGGCGTCCTGCCCCGCCGTCAGCCGGGCGAGCAGCACATACTCGGCCACCCCCGGCTCGATCCGGTAGCGCTCCGAACCGATCTGGAACGCGCCCTGGTCGGGCCCCGGCTCCGGGGAGGTGTTCATCCGGACGCCCGGGAGGAGGCTGTGAAGGTGCGCGGCCATCCGCCGATTCGACACCGGACCTCCGACGCAGTACTCCGCGCGCTCCCCGAACCCCTGCTGGGCTATGTCGTGCCACAGGATCTGGGCATGCGCCCCGCACTCCTTGATCAGCGCGGAGAGTTCGAGCAGCGCGAAGACGTCGAAGCGGTGCACCGAGCCGTCCCGGCCCGCCTCGCGGTTGACGACCAGCAGCGCTTCGGAGCTAGCGGGCAGGCCGAAGAACGCCTGCTGACGGCGGAGCGCGGTGCGCCACAGATAGGTGCGGGCCAGCCAGCCGAGCGCGGCGGTGACACCGGCGGCCACCACACCGAGGACGATGTTGCGTACGTCGTCATTCATGGGCGCGCATGCTATCGGTGGTCTCGCAACCCCGTTCGGGGCGGTCCTGACGGGCGGTCCCCCGCGACGTTACAGTGCGCGGACAAAAGTCGACTCGGAGGTACGGATGCGTCGTTCCGCCGCACGGAGTACGTCATTACTGGCCGTCGCCGCCGCGCTGGTGTCCATCGGCGCCGGAGCGCCGCCCGATCACGGGCCGCCGGACCGGGCGGCCACCCCGCCGAAGACCCCTGTCGCCGTGGGGTACGGCGGTGCGATCGCCAGTGTCGACCCCGACGCGTCAGCGGCCGGGATCGAGGTGCTGCGGCGGGGCGGGAACGCCGTGGACGCCGCGGTGGCCACCGCGGCGGCCCTCGGGGTGACGGAGCCGTACTCCGCGGGCATCGGCGGTGGCGGCTACTTCGTCCACTACGACGCGAAGTCCCGTACGGTCCGCACCATCGACGGCCGGGAGACCGCGCCGCGCTCCGCCGACGCCTCCCTCTTCCTGGAGAACGGCAAGCCGATCCCGTTCGCCGAGGGCCAGACGAGCGGTCTCG
>NZ_JBSGUP010000612.1:0-1441 GCF_053607985.1 Streptomyces sp. NPDC055078 | reverse complement strand
GAGTACCCCCGGCACCCCCGCCACCTGGGACGCGGCGCTCGAAGCCTGGGGGACCAAGCCGCTCCGGCACCTGCTGGAACCGGCGGAGTCCCTGGCGCGGAACGGCTTCACCGTCGACGCCACCTTCCGCTCGCAGACCGCCGACAACCAGGCGCGGTTCGCCGACTTCCCCGCCAGCGCCGAACTCTTCCTGCCGGGCGGCCGG
This sequence comes from Streptomyces sp. NPDC055078, assembly GCF_053607985.1. Taxonomy (NCBI): domain Bacteria; kingdom Bacillati; phylum Actinomycetota; class Actinomycetes; order Kitasatosporales; family Streptomycetaceae; genus Streptomyces; species Streptomyces sp. NPDC055078. The sequence continues at coordinate 1,236 of NZ_JBSGUP010000612.1, read as the reverse complement.
CTCCCGGTGGTCGGCTCCGTCTTCAAGAACCCGGATCTGGCGCGCACCTACCGGGAGATGGGGCGCAAGGGCGCCGACGCCCTCTACCGGGGCCCGATCGCCCGGGACATCGTCCGGACCGTACAGCACCCGCCGGTGGCCGACGGGGTCACCCGCAAGGTGCGCCCCGGCGAGCTGACCCAGCGGGATCTGCGGTCGTACGACACGATCCGGCGCGCACCCACCAAGGTCTCCTACCGGGGGCTGGACGTCTACGGCATGGCCCCCTCCTCGTCGGGCGGCACCAGTGTCGGCGAGGCGCTCAACATCCTGGAGCGCACCGATCTGTCGGGGGCGACCCGGGCGGGCTATCTGCACCGCCTCATCGAGGCGAGCCGGATCGCGTTCGCCGACCGGGGCCGCTGGGTCGGCGACCCGGCCTTCGAGGACGTACCGGTGAAGGGGCTGCTCTCACAGCGGTTCGCCGACGCGCGCGGCTGTCTGATCAAGGACGACGCGGTGCTCACCAGTCCGCTCGCGCCGGGCGACCCACGCGGCCCGGGCGCCCCCCGGCCGTGCGGCAGTACGGGGAAGGCGGCCCCGACGACATACGAGGGGGAGAACACCACCCATCTGACGGCAGCCGACAAGTGGGGCAATGTCGTCGCGTACACGCTGACGATCGAGTCGACCGGCGGCAGCGGCATCACCGTGCCGGGCCGGGGGTTCCTGCTCAACAATGAACTCACCGACTTCTCGTTCGCTCCCGCGAACCCGGCCGTCCACGACCCCAATCTGCCGGGGCCGGGCAAGCGCCCCCGCTCGTCGATCTCGCCGACGATCGTGCTGGACGACGGGCGGCCGGTGCTCGCGCTCGGCTCGCCGGGCGGTTCGACCATCATCACCACCGTGCTCCAGAGTCTGACGGGCCGTCTGGACCGGGGCCTGCCGCTGGTGGAGGCGATCGCCGCCCCCCGCGCCAGCCAGCGCAACCAGCCGACCACCGAGCTGGAGCCCGGTCTGTGGAACAGCCCGGTCCGTGCCGAGCTGGAGCGGATCGGCCACGCCTTCCGGCAGAACCCGGAGATCGGCGCGGCGACGGGTATCGAGCGGCTGCCGGACGGGCGGTGGCTCGCGGCGGCCGAGAAGGTCCGCAGGGGAGGCGGCTCGGCGATGGTCGTCCGCCCTGTGCCGTAGCGGCGCCGCCGGGCGTCATCCGTCCGGCCCCCGCCCGCCCGTGGCCCGTCCGGCGTCAAT
>NZ_JBSGUP010000611.1:0-5036 GCF_053607985.1 Streptomyces sp. NPDC055078 | reverse complement strand
GCCCTGCGGCGTGGGGGGACCCCCAGCGCCTCAATCGCCGGCGGGGCTGGATTTTGCCCGCCCGGATGCGCAGAACCAGCCCGTCCGGCGATTGAGGACACGCCCGCAGGGCGTGCCGGGAGGGCGCAACCTCACAGGGGCAGCTAGTCCCGGCCGACGCGGACCGGCGTGCGTTCCGGGTCGGACCCACCGTCGGGGTCCTTCTTCGGCCAGATCGCATACGTCAGGGCGATCACCCCGTGGATCCCGGCCACCTTCCACGCCTGGAACATCCAGCTCCGCAGGGACTCGGAGCTACCGGCGTCGCCCACATACCAGATGGCGAGCTGGAGCAACCCCGTGGCCACGGCGGCCGCCGCCATGGTGCCGGACCAGACGCGCAGCTCGTGGCGGGCGCGGGCCATGCCGTATTTGGGGGGCTTCGGCGGGGGCGGGGCGCCGCCCAGGCGGTGGGCGGCGTGGCCGTCGAGCCATTTGACGGTGCGGTGGCCATGGCCGACGGTGTAGCCGATGTAGAGCGCGGCCAGACCGTGCTTCCAGCTGGGATCGGCGCCGTTCTTCAGATCGATCGCGGTGACGACCAGCAGGACGACCTCCAGCAGCGGCTCGCACAGCAGCAGAGCCATCCCCACCCGCGGTTTCTTCCACAGATAGCGCGCGGCGAGCCCTGCCGCCAGCAGTACCCAGAAGCCGACCTCGCAGATGATGATCAGCGTGACGATCACAGCCTTCTCCCTTCATCGTTCTCAGGCTCCCGCCCGGACGGCCGCCGATCGTCGTCGGCAGTGACGAAGTGGCACTGCATCCTTTGATGTACTCGCAGCTCACCCCGTCCGGGGAGGCCGGAACGGGGCACCGCCGTGTTTCATGGGACGGTGACCATTCCCCGCCCGCACCGCGACGATGTGTACATCTGTGTCGTCGCGCTCCTCGGCGGAGTACTGCTGTGGTCGCTGGGGCTGTACAACCAGAAGGAGCGGGACCTCTTCCCGGCCTGGACCGCCCTGGTGCCGTTGGCGGTGATCTCCGTCCAGTCGCTGTTCCGCCGGACGCTGCCGCTGACGACCCTGCTGGTGGGCACGCTGGCGCTGATCGCCGATCAGTTCACGGTCGGCAATCTCGTCACGCTGATGGTCTACACCGATGTGGTGTACGCGTCGGTGGTCTACGGATCGAGCACGACCGCGCGCCGGGTCCCGGTGACCGCCGGACTGATCACGGTCGCGTCGACCATCACCCTGCTCGCCCTGACCCAGGAGCCAGCCGGGCTGCTGCTCGGTGTGGTCGTCGGCGCGATCACCCTCGCCCCGGCCACCACGGGCGCGCTCGTCCGCAACCACCGGGAGGCCGCGGACGCCGCCAAGCTGCGCGCCGAGCAGACCACGCTGCTCGCCGAGGTGGACCGGACCCAGGCGGTGACCGCCGAGCGGTCCCGGATGGCCCGGGAACTGCACGACATGGTCGCCAACCACCTCTCCGCGATCGCCATCCACTCCACCGCGGCGCTCTCGCTCGACAACCCCGGGACCTCCCGGGACGCGCTCGGGGTCATCCGGGAGAACAGCGTCGCGGGTCTGGCCGAAATGCGTCGGCTGATCGGGCTGCTGCGGGACCGCGGCGATGACAGCGAGCCGGCCGCGGCGCCGACGCTCGCCGGTCTGGAGTCGCTGATCGAGCAGGCCCGTACGAACGGAGCCGGCAGCGGGCTCTCGTTCACCCTCGACGACCGGCGTCCGGAAGGAGCCACCCTGCCCGCCCCGGTGGAACTGGCCGCGTACCGGATCGTGCAGGAGTCCCTGACCAACGCCCTCAAGCACGCGGAGCCGGGCGCTGTGCACATCACGCTCACCCATACGGCGGGCCGTACGCTCACGGTCACCGTGACCAGTCCCTTCGGCAGCAGGCCAGGGCCGCGCGCGCCCGGTTCGGGGGCCGGTCTGGTCGGGATGCGTGAGCGGGTGACGCTGCTGGACGGGCAGCTCGACGCGGGACCGGAGGAAGGACCCGACGGCGGTCCGGACAAGATCTGGTGCGTACGGGCGGTGCTGCCCGTACGGGACGACAAGGAGCCCGAGACATGACGCGGGAAGCACGGCGCGCAAGCGGTTCAGACGCGAGCGGTTCGAGCAGGAGCGGTTCGGACGCGAGCGGTTCGAGCGCAAGCCGGTCGGACGCAAGCGGTTCGAGCGCGGGCGACCCGGGCTCAGAGCACCCGGGCTCAGGGCACCCCGGCTCAGGGCACCCCGGCCCGGGACACCCGGGCGCAGGCGATCCGGGAGGCACCCGGCGCGTACGCGTCCTGGTGGCGGAGGACCAGAGCGCGGTACGCGCGGGCCTCGTCCTCATTCTGCGCAGTGCCCCGGACATCGAGGTCGTCGGGGAGGCGGCCGACGGCGAGGAGGCGGTGCGGCTCGCCGGGGAGCTGCGCCCCGATCTGGTGCTGATGGACATTCAGATGCCACGGCTGGACGGGGTGTCGGCCACCCGGCGGATCGTCGCCGACCGGCTCGCCGATGTCCTCGTCCTGACCACCTTCGATCTGGACGAGTACATCTTCGGGGCCCTGCGGGCGGGGGCCTCGGGCTTTCTGCTGAAGAACACCGACGCCAAGGACCTGCTGGAGGCGGTACGTACGGTCGCGCGCGGCGAGGGACTGATCGCGCCCGCCGTGACCCGCCGGCTGATCGCCGAGTTCGCGACACCGCACCCCGTACGCTCCCCCGACGCGCCCGACCCCGCGATCCTCGACGTCCTCACCCGGCGCGAGCGGGAGGTCCTGGCATGTCTCGGCGAGGGGATGTCGAACGCCGAGATCGCGATCCGGCTGCGGATGGCGGAGGCGACGGTGAAGACCCATGTCAGTCGGCTGCTCGGCAAGCTGGAGCTGCGCAGCCGGGTCCAAGCCGCCGTACTGGCGCAGGAGTTGGGTATCTGAGCGGGTCAGCGCCCGTTGACCTCGCGCTTTGGTCTGGACCTATTGACGATTGGTCCAGACCTTCCTAGTCTCACCCGCGAACACACGCTGCGGTGAGACACCCCAGAGTGCGCAGAGAACGGTCCCACCCCACTGTCCGGACCACCTCACAAGGAGCACCCGTGAGCAGTCAACCCCCACCTCTGCACGGTCCAAGAAAGCGCTGGTCAGCACGTTCCAGAATCGTCGCGGGCCTGACCGCGCTCGTGATCCCCCTGGCGGCGATGGTCGGTCTCGCATCGCCCGCCCAGGCCGCCGAATCGGCGACCGCCACCTACGCGAAGGGCTCCGACTGGGGCAGCGGCTTCGAGGGCAAGTGGACGGTCAAGAACACCGGAACCACCACGATCAACGGCTGGACCGTCGAGTGGGACTTCCCCGCCGGCACCAAGGTCACCTCCGCGTGGGACGCCGATGTGACGAACGTCGGCGACCACTGGACGGCGAAGAACAAGTCCTGGGCCGCCTCCCTGGCCCCGGGCGCCTCCGACACCTACGGCTTCAACGGCACCGGCCCCGGCGCCCCCTCGGGCTGCAAGGTGAACGGCGCCTCCTGTGACGGCGGCACCGTGCCCGGCGACGCCAAGCCGTCCGCCCCCGGCACCCCGACCTCCGCGGATGTCACCGAGACCTCGGCGAACCTCAGCTGGGCCGCCGCGACCGACGACAAGCAGGTCAAGAACTACGACCTGTTCCGCAACGGCACCAAGATCGCCACGGTGCCCGCGCCCACGGGCACCGGTCCGGTCACCTACCGGGACACCGGGCTGACCAAGGGCACGACGTACTCCTACGCCGTCCTGGCGCGGGACAGCGCCGACCAGGTCGGCCCGCTGAGCGGCGAGCACTCCGTCACCACGCCCGGCGGCGTCGTGAACCCCGGCAAGAAGATCAAGATGGGGTACTTCACCAACTGGGGCGTCTACGCCCGCAACTACCACGTGAAGAACCTGGTGACCTCCGGCACCGCCGCGAACATCACCCACATCAACTACGCCTTCGGCAACGTCCAGAACGGCCGTTGCACCATCGGTGACTCCTACGCCGACTACGAGCGCATGTACACCGCCGACCAGTCCGTCGACGGTGTGTCCGACACCTGGGACCAGCCGCTGCGCGGCAATTTCAACCAGCTGCGGAAGCTCAAGGCGAAGTACCCGCACATCAAGATCCTGTACTCCTTCGGCGGCTGGACCTGGTCCGGTGGCTTCGGCCAGGCCATGGCCAACCCCGCCGCGTTCGCCGAGTCCTGCTACAACCTGGTGGAGGACCCGCGCTGGGCCGATGTCTTCGACGGCATCGACCTGGACTGGGAGTACCCCAATGCCTGTGGTCTGACCTGCGACACCAGCGGCCCGGCCGTGATGAAGAACATGATGCAGGCGTTCCGTGCCAAGTTCGGCGCCAACAACCTACTCACCGCCGCCGTCACCGCGGACGCCTCCAACGGCGGCAAGATCGACGCCGCTGACTACGGCGGCGCCGCGCAGTACATCGACTGGTACAACGTGATGACGTACGACTTCTTCGGCGCGTGGGCGGCGCAGGGCCCGACGGCTCCGCACTCCCCGCTCTCCGGCTACACCGGCATCCCGCAGCAGGGCTTCAACTCGGCCGACGCGATCAACAAGTACAAGGCGAAGGGCGTACCGGCGGACAAACTCCTGCTCGGCGTCGGCTTCTACGGCCGGGGCTGGACGGGTGTGACCCAGGCGGAACCGGGCGGCACCGCGACCGGACCGGCCCAGGGCACCTATGAGCCGGGCTTCGAGGACTACAAGGTCCTCAAGAACACCTGCCCGGCCACCGGCACCGTCGGCGGCACCGCCTACGCCAAGTGCGGCAGCAACTGGTGGGGCTACGACACCCCGGCGACGATCGGCTCCAAGATGAGCTGGGCGAAGAACCAGGGTCTCGGTGGCGCGTTCTACTGGGAGTTCAGTGGTGACACGTCCAACGGTGAACTGGCCGGCGCGGTCAGCTCCGGTCTCGGATAGCCGTCCGTTGACCGTCCGTCCTCAGCGATGAGCGACTGAGCGGACAGCTCCACAAGGGGCCGGGG
>NZ_JBSGUP010000610.1:0-5056 GCF_053607985.1 Streptomyces sp. NPDC055078 | reverse complement strand
GTACGGGCCCGGCGTCACCCCGTGGAGAAGTCCTCGCCGAGGACGACGCTGATGTCGGCGTTGGGAGCGGCGGCTGCCTTCCGCACCGCGCTCGTGGGCAGGCCCAGTGTCTTCGCGACCTCGGCGGCCTCCGCCTTGCGCGCGTCGTCGCCGTAGGTGATCTTCGAGGTGGGCGCGGTGTCCGACTTCCCGCCGTCCACGACCACGTACCCGCCGTTGACCAGGGAGACTCGCGCGGTCTCCGCTGCCGCGGACTTCCCCGTGGCGTTCTTGACGCCCACCCGGACGGCCGCGTCCTTCTCCGGCGCGGAGACCGAACCCCCGAGGATGTCCTTGACGACGCTGCGGGACGCCTGGGCGGTGAGTGTGCCGTCCTGCTGTACGGGCAGCACCGCGGTCCGGTAGTCGCCGCCCTTGGCGTGGTCGGCCAGTTTGGCGAGGGAGGCGCCCAGGTCCTTCTCCGTCAGCGAGGGGTCGAGGATCTGCGCGAGGGTCTCCACGGTGACGGTCGCGGACTTCGCGTCGCTCGGGAACTTCTTAAGGACGGCCTGCATGACCTGGCCGAACCGCTGGAGCTGCATGGTCTCGGCCTCACCCGGCCCCAGATGGGTGGCGTACGCGACGGCCGCCCGCCCGTTCAGCGTCTGGTTCTCGCCCCGCTTCACCAGCGGGGCCTCGCCCTTCTTGGCGCCGGGCACGGTGGCGTCGGTGGTCAGATCGATTGTGCCGACCAGCTCGACGAGATTCTCCAGGAACGGGGTGTCGAGCCGCCAGGTGCCGGTGATCTTCGCGCCGAGGAGGGTGCCCACCGCCTCCCGGGTGCCCACCGAGCCGTCCTCCTCCACGGATTTGCCGAGCGTGGTGGGGGTGCCGTCGTCCTGGGCGACGGAAAGGGAGTTGGGGAGCAGGACGGTGGTGCCCTGCTTGGTGGTGACATTGTCGACAAGGAGGGCTGTCGATGTGCCCTTCTTCTTGGTGTTGTGCAGATGTACGACGATCACGTCCCGCTTCTGCGCTCCGGCGGCCGCGGTCCCCGTCTTGTCCGAGTCCGAGCCGGACAGCGCACCGGTGAACCAGAGGTAACCGACCCCGCTCACCAGGGCGATCGCCAGGACGACGACGAGCGCGACGACACGGTTGCGGCCTCGGCGCTTGGCCTCCTCGCGCCGTTCGGAACGGCTTTCGGTGAATTTCAGCCAGTCGATGACGTCTTCGGAGTCGTCGTCCGGTTCCTCGATGAAGGAGAACTGCTCGGTGCGGTAGTCCCGTCCGTCCTCGGAGCGGCGCGGGCCGGGAAGCGGCAGGTCGGCCTCGGGCCCTTGCGCGGTGGCGGTGTCCGGGGCGTCCGAGGTGTCGGGGGGCGTGGGCCCCGGGGCGAGCCGCTCGCCCGGGGCGGGTTGCTGCTGCGGGATGCTCCATTGGGCGGTGTCGACTGCGGCTGGCTGCCGGCCGGTGTCCTGGCCGAATCCGCCCTCCGGTTCGTATCCGTACCCGTATCCCTGGCTGTCCTGGCCGCCCTGCTGCTGGGGGTACGGGGGCTGCTGCGATAGCTCCGCGTACGGGTCGTACGACTGGGGCCGGCCGTATTGGTCGTAGGGGGAAGGCTGTTCGTACGACTGCGGCCGGTCGTAGGGCTGAGGCTGTTCGGACTGAGGCTGTTCGGGCTGCGCCGGCGGCTGGTCGTAGGGGTCGTAGCCGTACGCCTGCCCGGGAGGCGGCTGCTCGGGGTGCTGCGCCTGCTGGGCGTAGGGGTCGTACTGCTGGGGCTGCTCGTACGGCTGAGGCTGCTGGTAGACCGGCTGCCCGTACTCGTCATAGCCGATGATCTGCGGCTGTTGGTAATACGGGTCGTACGGGTTCTGCTGGTCGTTCACAGTGCCCCTCTCCGTGGCTCACTCGCCGCGGTACAACTGGCGCTTGTCGATATAGCGCACCACGCCGTCCGGCACCAGGTACCAGACCGGGTCGCCCTTCGCGACTCTCGCCCGGCAGTCGGTCGAGGAGATCGCCAGTGCGGGCACCTCCACCAGGGAAACCCGTCCCTCCGGCAGTCCGTCGTCGGTCAGATCGTGCCCGGGGCGGGTCACTCCGATGAAGTGAGCCAGCGAGAAAAGCTCCGAGGCGTCCCGCCAGCCGATGATCTGGGAGAGGGCGTCGGCTCCGGTGATGAAGAAGAGGTCCGCTTCCTCGTTCAGCGAGTGCAGATCCCGCAGGGTGTCGATCGTGTACGTCGGCCCGGGGCGGTCGATGTCGATGCGGCTGACCGAGAACTGCGGGTTGGACGCCGTGGCGATGACCGTCATCAGGTAGCGGTCCTCGGCCGGGGAAACGGCCTTGTGGCTCTTCTGCCACGGCTGTCCGGTGGGTACGAACACCACCTCGTCGAGATGGAACAGGGCGGCCACCTCGCTGGCGGCCACCAGGTGTCCGTGGTGGATCGGGTCGAATGTCCCGCCCATCACACCGAGTCGCCGCCGGCCGGAACCGGAGCCCGTAGACGCTTCCTGCTCTCCCATGCATGCAGAGCCTACTGGCACGGTCGTCCGGCTCGCCCTGCCCCGGCTCAGCGGTCGCGGTTGAAGCGGGTGGTGATCCACAGCAGCAGAAGCAGCGCGAGCAGCGCGCCTCCGCCGACGACCATCGGTTCGAGGCTCTGGTGATTGCCACCGCCCTCGGCGCCTTCGGCGAGGGTGACCAGGTTGGTGGCGGTGCTGGTGAGGCTCATCGTCAGCGGGCCCTTATCGATCGGGGAACTGGAGCGGAGGGACTTCGCCCACATCGTATGCGGGGGCCTCGGGCACGCTCACGCCGACTCAGTCGTTGTGGGGTCACGGCGCCGTTTCGGCGGTGCCGGGACAGCGGGCTCCAGGCGTGCGGCCACCGCATTCCTGAGTTATCCACAGCCCCCGACGCTCGGTGGCCCCAGCGCCTACGCTGGGGATTGTCAGGGGGACGAGAGATCACTCGCACTACGTACCGTCGTACCGTCAGGTCAAGCAGGGGGCAGGAATGACCGAAAGCAGTCACGAGAATGTGCCGGGCCGGCAGCGGAAGCGCTTCCCGGGCATCTCCTCACGGGCTTATGAACACCCGGCGGACCGTTCGGCGCTGGTCGCCCTGCGCAGGCTCAGCGGGTTCGACACCGTCTTCAAGGCGCTGAGCGGACTGCTGCCGGAGCGCAGCCTGCGGCTGCTCTTCCTCTCCGATTCGGTGCGGGTGAGTGACGCCCAGTTCGCGCACCTCCACGCGATGCTGCGGGACGCCTGTCACATCCTGGACCTGGAGAAGGTCCCGGCGATGTATGTCGCACAGGACCCGCGTCCCAATGCGATGTGCATCGGCCTGGACGAGCCGATCATCGTGGTGACCACCGGCCTGGTGGAGCTGCTGGACGAGGAGGAGATGCGGGCGGTCGTGGGCCATGAGGTGGGCCATGCGCTCTCTGGCCATTCCGTCTACCGCACGATTCTGCTGTTCCTCACCAATCTGGCGCTGAAGATCGCCTGGATTCCGCTCGGCAATGTGGCGATCATGGCGATCGTCACCGCGCTGCGCGAGTGGTTCCGCAAGTCGGAGCTGTCCGCGGACCGCGCCGGACTGCTGGTGGGCCAGGATCTCCAGGCGTCGATGCGGGGGCTGATGAAGATAGCCGGTGGCAACCATCTGCATGAGATGAATGTCGACGCGTTCCTCAAGCAGGCCGAGGAGTACGAGGCGGGCGGCGATCTCCGCGACTCCGTGCTGAAGATCCTCAATGTGCTGCCCCGCTCGCACCCGTTCACCACGGTGCGCGCGGCGGAGCTGAAGAAGTGGGCCGAGAGCCGCGACTACCAGCGGATCATGGACGGTCACTACCCGCGGCGTTCGGAGGACAGCGACACTTCGGTCAGCGACTCCTTCCGCGAGTCGGCCTCGCACTACGCGGACACGGTGCGTACGAGCAAGGATCCGCTGATGAAGCTGGTCGGCGACATAGCCGGCGGCGCGGGCGACCTCGGGGGCAAGCTGCGCGACAAGTTCACGGGCGGCGGGAGCGGCGGCTCGGGCTCCAATGGAGGCAAGGGCGGTTCCTCCGGGAGCGACAGCTAGTCTCCCGCGCCCGGCGGGAGCGACAGTCGGCCCGCGCGGGCGTGCCCCGGGACGCCGGGGACGCGCGTCGCCCCGGGGCACCTGACCGTCAGGGCTTGTGCGGCTTCGGCTGTGCCCCGGGGGCCAGGGATCCGCACAGGGCCGCTGTGGGGTCGCCCGTCGCATAGGGGTCGGTGCCCGCCGGGACGCCCGCTGTCGCCCGCTGGCCCGCGAGCAGGGGGCGCAGGGTCCCGGAGGCGTCGTCGGAGCACGCCTGCGGCCCCGCCTGGACAGAGCTGGCCACCAGTTCCGCGCGGTGCTGGTGCAGATCGTCCCGGTCGAAGCGGAAGTGCAGTTCGCGGCGGACGGTGAAGAGCGAGGCAGGGCCCGGCTCGCTCCTCTCACCCGTCCTGGTCCCTTCCGCCGACTCGGTCCCTTCCGCCGTCGTGGTCGCGTCGCCCGTCGCGGTGCCGTCGCCCTTCTTCGTCTCGCGGTCTGCCTGCCCGGGCTGCTGGTCGGTGCCGCCAGGCCGGGATCCGTGGGGGTCGGCGGGACGGAGGGCGTAGGCGAAGGTGTGGTCCGAGGTCACCTCCAGGGCGTCGGGGCCCGCCTCGGTGACGGTCAGCGTGCCCTGGACCCGCACCTCGGGGTCGGCGAGCGCCACCTTCGCGGGGTCGTAGCGCACCAGCCAGCCGGTGGCCGAGTGGTGACCGTCGGCGACCGGGGCGGCCATGCTGCGGTCGAACTGCTCCAGCTGGTCGGGGTCGAGGAGCACCCGAACGGGCCGCACCGCGCCGCCCGTGAGGACAGCGGGGTCGAGCGAGGACTCCACCAGATAGTCCTTCGCGGTGGTGAGGGCGGTCATCACCTGGCCCTCGGAGAAGTTCTTGGTGCGCTGGGCGCCCGGGAGGGTGATGCCGGAGGCTCCTATCCGGAACTCCGCCGCGGGGCTGCGGGCGTAGAGGTCCCCGGGGGCGCCCCCGGGGAC
>NZ_JBSGUP010000609.1:0-5067 GCF_053607985.1 Streptomyces sp. NPDC055078 | reverse complement strand
CTGGCGGCCCGCCCCGACGCCTCCCTCCCGCCCGCCGAGTGGTGGCTGTTCACCGAACCGGGCCGGGCCGCCCAGGTCGCGGCGGCGCTGCGGGAGCGGCCCGATGTCGATCCGGCGCAGATCCAGGTGCGTGACGAGATCGCGGACGAACTGCACGACGACCCCCTGGGCGCGGGTCCGCAGTCGGCGCTCCTCGCGACGGCGGGCGTCGCCGCCGCGCTGGCGGCCGTCGGCTTCGCGGTCGCCACGGTGGGGGCGATCCGGGAGCGCTCACGGGAGTTCGCGGTGCTCCGGGCCCTCGGCACGCCCCGGCGCCAACTGGCCAGGCTGCTGGCCGCCGAACAGTCCCTCCTCATCGGGATCGCCCTGCTGATCGGGCTGGCCCTGGGCACGGTGCTCACCCGCGCCGTCGTCCCCCTGATCGTGCTGACGGGCCAGGCCACCCAGCCCGTCCCCACCGTGCTCATCGAACTGCCCGCCGGGCGGGTGGCCCTGCTGCTCGCGGCCGTGGCCGCGGCTCCCGCCGCCATCGTGGCCGCCCTCGCGCTGCGCCGCGGCGATCCGACGACGGCGCTGCGCGCACAGGGAGGCGAGTGAGATGGCCACTGCCAGGGCCGGGCCCCCGTACGGGGTGTGGTGTCCCGACGGGCACCGCGGCGCCGCGGACCGCCGGGAGCCGGACACGGCGAGCCCCGGGGTCCCGGGCCCGGTCCCGGTCGGCCGCAGGGGCCGGGGACCGGTGGACCGCAGGGACCCGGTGCCGGGCCGCACCAGCCGTACGGACACGCCACCGGGACCGGCGTACCGCCGAATCCCGTCCCCCACACGCCCTACGGACACAGTCACGGTCACGGGCCCGGTCCCGGTCCCGGTCCCGGGACAGGCTCGGGTCCCAGGACAGACCCCGGTCCCTGTTCCTGGCCCGGTCCGGACCCCGGGCCGCTGGAGCCGCCGGAGCCCCGGGTGCCCGGAACGGCTCCGCGCCGCGTACCCCGCCGCCATCGTGAGCACGCCGCCGGGACCTGTCGGAGGCGCGACCGGCCCAGGGAGCGAAGTGTCCGTGCCCACGGGGAAGTCCGTCCCCACGGGGAAGTCCATGTCCACCGGGAATTCCGTGTCCACGGGAAGTGCTGGGAGGCGAGTGCGGTGAGGGCCGTCGCCCCCTGGGTCCGTACCCGGTTGCGTGCCGCGCCCGGGCCCGCGGTCGCCCTGATGCTGCTCGCGCTGGTGACCTCCTTCCTGGCCGCCGTCTTCCCGCGCGCGGTGGAGGCGTACGAGAGCGAGGGGCTGCGCCATGAGCTGGGCGCCGCGTCGCCGGACCTCGGCGGGGTACGGCTGAGCGCGGCGCCGGACGCGAACACGGACGGCCTCGATCCGGCGGCACCGGCCGCCGAGCTGAGCCCGGAGCGGCTGGCGAAGCAGTACCGGCAGATCCTGGCGGCGCTGCCGGAGCCGCTGCGGGCCGACACCGGGCAGTCGGCGTACGGGGCGAGGACCGCGGGTAAGCCGGTGGCGGCGACCGATCCCTGGCTGCCGGAGCTGGACGGCGGACGGCCGGTGTTCACGCTCAGCGCGCAGGCGGGACTCGCCGAGCACACCCGGCCGGTGTCGGGCAGGCTGCCGAGGGCGACCGCCACCTCCCCGGCCACGGACGCCGTGGAAGGCGTGGTCACATCGGCCACCGCCAGAGCACTGGGGATCAAGGTCGGCTCGACCGTTCATCTGCCCCGGCAGGGTGCGCCCCGGCCGCTGGCCGTCACGGTCACCGGCATCGTGGAACCACTGCATCCGCAGTTGAGCTACTGGTCCGTGGAACCCCTCCTGCGCACCCCGACGAAGCTGTACACCCAACCCCCCACGCCCCAGCCGTACTGGCACGGCGCTCTCCTGCTGGCACCCGAGTCCGCCCCCGCGCTGCTGCCGGTGTCGCCGGAGACCGAGGCGTACTGGCGTATCGCCACCGACGCGTCCGGGCTGACCGTCGGCGATCTGCCCCGGTTCCGGGAGGCGGTCGCCTCGCTGGAGCACGGCCCGGTGCGTGCCCGGCTGCGGGAATCCGTCTCGCCGGCGCTGGAGGTGGACACCGGACTCGACGACATCCTGCTCGGCTTCGACGACCTGCTCACCGCGATCCGCCCGGTGGTCGCGGTCGCCGCGGTCGGGGTGGGCACGGTCGCCGGGATCGTGCTGCTGATGGCGGGCGGCCTGGCCGTCGCCCGGCGGAACGCCGAACTGTCCCTGCTGCGTTCGCGCGGCGCCTCGGTGCGCGGGGTCGCGGGGCGGCTGCTCGCGGAGGTCGCGGTCCCGGTGCTGCCCGCCGCCGCCGTGGGCTGCCTGCTCGCCCTCGCGCTGGTGCCGGACGGCGGGGCGCTGCCGTCGCTGCTCGCCTCGGGTGCGGTCGCGCTGCTCGCGTGTGCCGCGCTGCCGCTGCGCGCCGTGTTCATCCACCGCAGGACGCGGCTGCCGGGCGAGCGGAACGATCTGGTCCGGGCCAGGCCGTCGCGCCGCCGTACCGTGGCCGAGCTGACGCTGGTGGCGCTGGCGGTGGCGGCGGTGTTCGCGCTGCGGCGGCGGGGTACGGACGGCCGGGTGGACGAGCTGGTCAGTACCGCTCCGGTGCTGGTGGGCGTCGTCGCGGCGCTGGTGCTCGTACGGCTGTATCCGCTGCCGCTGCGGCTGGCGGCGCTGCCGATGGCCCGGCGCAGGGGCGCGGTCGGCTTTCTGTCGCTGGCCCGCGCGGGCCGCTCCCCCGCCACCGCGGCGCTGCCGCTGCTGGCCCTGCTGGTGGCGCTGACGACGGCCGCGTTCGGCGGCTCGGTACTGGCGGCGGTCGCCGACGCCCGGGACCGCGCCGCGCTGTCGGCGGTGGGCGCGGACGCCCGGATCGAGGCCGCCGACGCACTGCCGGACACGCTGGCCGACCGGGTGCGGAAGGTCGCCGGGGTACGCGAGGTGGTCACCATGCGCCGGGAGTTCGATGTGAATCTGCGCGACGGCGACACCCAGGCGGTCAACCTGCTCGCGGTCGAGCCCGAAGCGTACGCCAGGCTGGCGCGCGCCACCGGCCTGGGCGCGTTCAGCGCCGGTCTGCTCACCGCCGGGCCGGGGTCCGAGGGTGAGCCGGAATCCGCCGGTGAGCCGGGGAGCACCGACGGGGTGCGGCCCGCGATCGCCTCCCCCGGTGTCGCCGAGCGGCTGGGTGAGGGACCGGTGGAGATCGGCACGGCTGACGGGCTGGTCGGCCTGCGGGTGGTGGCCGTACGGGAAACCGTTCCGGGGATGCCGGAGGGCGAGTTCCTCCTGGTGGACTCGGCGGGCCTGCCCGGCTCGGAGCCCGCGACCACCCTGCTGGTCTCCGGTCCTTCCGTCTCCGGCACCGCCCTGAGGGACGCGGTGCGCGCGGCGGGCGGCACCGCGTCCGTGACGCTGCGCTCCGCCGAGCGGGCGAGTGCCGTCGATTCGCCGGCGCAGAGCGGCGCCGAACGGATCTACGCGGCGGCCACGGCGGCGGGCGCCGGTTACGCGGTGCTCGCGGTGGTCCTGTCCCTCCTGCAATCGGCACCGGAGCGGGCCGCGCTGCTGGCGAGGCTCCGCACCATGGGCCTGACCCGGCGCCAGGGCCGGCGGCTGCTGGTCCTGGAGAGCCTTCCGGGGACCCTGCTGGCCGCGCTGGGCGGGGCCCTGGTCGGCTGGGCGGCGATCGAACTGCTCGGGCCCGGTATCGAGCTGGGCCGGCTGGCACTTGCCACGGCGAGCCCCATCGGGCCGGTGCGGCTGCGCGCCGACCCCTGGAGTCTGCTGCTGCCCGCGATCGCCGTGCTGGTGATCGCGGCGGGGGTGGCCGCGGTCCAGGCATGGCTGAGCACCCGGCGTACGACGACGACCGATCTGAGGGTGGGAGACACGCGATGAACGACTCCTCCGCGCTACGGGAGCTGGAGCGGCGGGCGGCGGCCCGGCGGGCGAGCCCCGCGTACGGACACGACGCCCTCATCACCTGCGACCGGCTGGTCCGGGTCTTCTCCACGGACGGCGTGGAGGTGCAGGCCCTCCAGGGGCTCGACCTCCTGGTACGGGAGGGGGAGCTTATGGCGCTGGTCGGGGCGTCCGGCAGCGGCAAGTCGACGCTGATGAACATCCTCGCGGGCCTGGACGAGCCGACGGCCGGGGCCGCGAAGGTGGCCGGGTGCGATCTGCTGGCGATGGGGTCGAAGGAGCGGTTGCGCTACCGGCGCGACGTGGTCGGGTTCGTCTGGCAGCAGACGGGCCGCAATCTGCTGCCGTATCTGACGGCCGTCCAGAACGTGGCGCTGCCGATGCAGCTCCGGGGCCGCCGGGGCGGCCCTCGCGGCCGGGCGGGCAAGGGCGAGCGGGCCGACGCCCTGCTGTCCCTGCTGGAGGTCTCCGAGTGCCGCGACCGCCGTCCGCACCAGCTGTCCGGCGGTCAGCAGCAGCGGGTGGCGATCGCGGTGGCACTGGCGAACGAGCCGTCGGTGCTGCTGGCCGACGAGCCCACGGGTGAGCTGGACTCGCACACCGCCGAGCAGATCTTCGCGGCGTTCCGTACGGCCAACGAGGAACTCGGCACGACGATCGTGATCGTCACCCATGACCAGGCGGTGGCCGACGAGGTCCGCCGTACGGTGGCGATCCGCGACGGGCGCACCTCCACCGAGATCCTCCGCCGTACCGAGGTCGACACGGCGACGGGCCAGGAGTCGGTGGTGGCCCGGGAGTACGCGATGCTCGACCGCGCGGGCCGCCTTCAGCTCCCGGCCGACTACACCGAGGCCCTGGGCATGCGCGACCGCGTACTGCTTGAGCTGGAGCCGGACCACATCCAGATCCGGCCCGACACCCCGGGTGCGCCGGATACGCCCGGGGTGTCGGATGCACCTGCCGCGCCGGGGGCACCCGATTCCCCCGGCGCACCTGACGCACGGGGTGCGTCCTGAGGCGCGCCACCGTGGAGCGGCACGTCCTCCGGACGTGTCCTCAATCGCCGGACGGGCTCAGTCCACGCACCCGGGCCCCAGCCCCGGACCAGTGCGGGCCCCTGCACCCCAG
>NZ_JBSGUP010000608.1:0-5069 GCF_053607985.1 Streptomyces sp. NPDC055078 | reverse complement strand
GGGTCGGGGTGCCGGCCGCGGCCGGGGTGTCCGTCCTCGGCCCGGGCCGGGAGGCGGCGCAGCATTCCGCGCACCCGGTCGCTCGACTCGTCGGCGGCGTCTATCGCCTCGATGCACTGCCAGTAGAGCCCCTCCTCCTCGGTGCCACAGGCGACCGCGACCAGCGCGATTCCGACATCGCCGAGCAGCGCGCCCAGGCCGATCAGGGTCTCGCGCGCGTCCGCCACCCCGGACAACTGCTCGGCCCTGCTCCCATCGCCACGCGCCCCCGGCTGGACCTGCGGGGCGACTCCCCGGCCGCCGGTCTCGCTGAGTCCGCGCGCCTCGCCTCTCAACTCGGCCGGCCCGTACATGGCCAGCCTGCCGCCGATCGCCTGCGCGAGGGCCTGGGCCTGCCATGCCTCCGCCACGATGTCCGGTACCGCTCGGCTCTGCGCCAAGGCATGCCGGCTCACTCCGATGAGCCGCTCCGCATCCATGTACGCCGCCCCCGTTCGTACGACTTACTGCCCACTCAGTTCATTACCCAGAGTGAAGCGACTTGAGCCCAAACACCAGAGGAATTCGGAAATCTGTGGACAGGAAGCCGGTTGTGGATAAGTCATTGACTCCATAGAGTGACGAAACCTTGATCAATGGGGTTCCGGAGGCTCAAATTCCACCAGTGAGTGACCACCCGTGAGTCACCGCACCGGAAAGCGCACCTCATTCCGGTCGATCTTGTCCGAGAGCGCGGCGAGCACATCGACCCCGAGGACCTCGCAGAACTGGAGCAGATACGCCAGCACATCCGCGGCCTCGTCCCGTACCCGGTGGGCCGACTCCGCGTCAGCCATCACCCGCGCCGACTGTTCGGGCGTCAGCCACTGGAAGATCTCGACCAGTTCGGACGCCTCGACGCTGAGGGCGGCCGCCAGATTCTTCGGGGTGTGGTACGGCTCCCAGCCGCGCGCCGCGGCGAACCCCGCCAGCCTGCGCTGCAATCCGGCCACATCGAGCCCGTCGGCCCGTGGCCCCGCCGTCCCGCCCCGCGCCTCCGCCGTCCCGCCCCGCGCCTCGGCCCACGCCCCCGGCGTCCCGCCCGGTCCCTCGGTCCCTGGCCCCGCTGTCCCACTCTGTCCGTCTTCTTTCGTCACCGCACCAGTCTCCTTGGTCACGACACCAGTTCCACCACCGTCACACCGTCCATGCCCCGTACGGCCGACGCGTCCGTGACCGCCCCGACCAGCCGCACATGGCCGCGCGCGGCCATCTCCACGGCCAGTGCGACCAGTTCGCGGGCCTGTGCCGGGTCGAGAGCGCGATCGAAGCCGTCCGCCATGACCGTCAGCGCCTGATACGCGGCCGGAACCTCGGCCGCCGGGTCCATGGCGAGCACCCCCGGGCCGGTGAGCAGCACCAGCGCCAAAGCCAGAAACCGCAACTCGCCGTCGCCGAGTCGATCCAGCGGTGTCGCGGGGCGTCCGCCGCCCCGGCCGAGCAGGGCGCGTACCGTCCCGTCGAGCAGTTCCTCGACGGTCAGCGCCGCCACGTCGCCCGCGCACCCGGTGCGGGCGGCGGCGGTCAGCCGGGCGTGCCGTTTGGCGCACTGGTGGCCCGTACGGCGCAGCACCTCGGCGAGGTTGTCGCAGCCGCGCCGCAGCCTGCCGTCGCCCGCGGGCACCGGACTGCGCATTCCGTGCGGCTGCGGATCGCAGGCGAAGAGCGAGCGCAGGGCCACCACCGTCTGCTCGGCCGCGGCGAGAACGAGCAGTTGCCCCTGTGTCCTGCCCGCCACCCGCAGGGGCAGCAGCGCGGTGCCGAGCCGGTCGTCCGGCAACGGGGCGCGGGTCACGTACTCCGACCCCGCGGTGAGCCAGGCGGCCTGTACCGCCGGCCGCCGGGGATCGCGCAGTGCGGTGGTGAGCAGCGTCCGCCCGCCGCAGGTCAACCGCTCGCCGACGACGCGGAGTTCGGGTTCCGCCTGTACGGCGAGGTCCAGTCGGACCGGACCGGTGGGGCCGTCGACCGTACAGCCGATACGGAAGCCGCGCCGCCCCTGCTCATCGGCGCCGGCCCACTCGGGCACACAGGCGGCGGGGTCATCGAACGCCTCCGCCAGCGGGTCGCCCGCCGCCAGCCGCGCCAGTGACTCGAACGCCTGGAGGACACTCGACTTGCCGCTGCCACTGGCCCCCGCGACCAGGGTCACCGGGGTGAGGGGGATCGCGGCGGCCCGGTGCGTCCGGTAGGCGGAGAGCCGCAGTTCGGTGACGGTGGGGCGGGTGTCGTCCGGGTGGTCGATGGCATCGTGGGAAGGGGTGGTCGCGTCATCGGGCGGGGTGGTGGCGTCGTGGGGAGGGGTGGTGGCGTCCATGGGCGGACGGTACGCAGCGCTCACCGCGCCGAACCGTTCCGTCTCGGGCCCTTCCTACGAACGGGGGACGGGGCGCGAGAAGGTGTCGGTGCCCTCCGCGATCCCCTCGACCTCCATGCCGGTCGGCGCGAGCAGAAAGACGTTCCGGTCGACGCGGTGCATCCCGCTGCCGAGCCCGAAGACGACCCCGCTGCTGAAGTCCAGGATGCGTTTGGCGACATCGGCGTCCGCGCCGGTGAGGTCGAGGAGCACCGGGATCTGCGCGACGAGGTACTCGGCGACCTCGCGCGCGTCGGCGAAGACCTGGACCCGCAGAACGACCATGCGGCGCTGCTTCTCGGCGGCCACGCGGTCCTGGGGGACGGTGCGGTGGTCGACCCGCGACGGCCACTCGTTGCGACCGCGCAACGGGACGACCTGGGCCAGGCCCTCCCACTGTTCGTCGGTGACGTCGTACCTCTCGTACCTGCTCATAGGCCCATCCTCGCGTTCCTCACCCGTTCGGCCCAACACCGACACGGATGAGCCGATCACGGATCCGACACGGTCGACAACTCATTCGTCGGTGGGTGCACGCCCGAGGCCGTCGGCGACCGGAGCCGTACTCCGGCCCGTCCGGACGTCCTGCGGGCACCGCGTCCGCAAGCGTACGCACTGCGGAGAGTGGACGGACCATCACGGTGAACTCCCTTGGGGCCACGGGGTCCGCCGGAGCCCGGCTGCCGCCGCCCCGCCGTGGCCCGTAACCCCTGACAAGCCTTCAGCTCCACACCCCCGGCCGTCGGCCCTCAGGGGCTCCACCGCCGGCCCCGGGCCGCACACCACCGGCGGCCCAGGACACCGCCCCGAGCCCCGCCCCCCCGGCCTCACGCCACCGGCTTCTCCAGCATCGACCGGCAGAGGCTCAGCTTCGCGCCCACCAGAGCGGTCCTGATGCCGCCCAACGGCTCCCCATAGGGCGAGCGCAGCGGCTGGTACCCGGTGCACCGGTAGACGATCTCCGCCTGCCATCGTGCGCGCTCCGCCGCCGCGACATCTCCCAGGCGGCTCTGCACCAGTGCGATGGCCGCCTGGGACTGGCCCTCCAGCAGCCGCAGCTGGGACTCCTGAGCGAGCGTCAGCGCGGCGTGGGCGTGGCCGAGGGCGTCCAGGTGGCGGTCCGTGCCGCAGCCGGCGGCGGCGAGGCCGATCAGGGCCGTGGCGCGGCCCTTGAGATAGCCGACCTCCTCGGCTTTGCGCAGGGCGAGCCGGAAGTGTTCGGCCGCCCGCTCGTACTGGCCGAGCCGGTAGCGGGCATGGCCGAGCGCGAGCATCGCGTCGAGACCGGTGCGCGGGCGGCCGGACGTCCGGCCCAGCCGGTACGCGGTCAGGCCCAGCCGCAGCGCGTCCTGGCCCTCGCCGCCCACCGCGGCGATCATGGCGAGAACGCTGACGGCCTCGCCCTCGCCCGCGAGATTGCCGATGTCCTGGTAGCCCTGCCGGGCCTCCGTGGCCAGTTCATGGGCGGCTGTCAGCTCCCCGAGGTCCAGGGAGATCGCCGCCAGGGTGGCGCTGATCCGGGCGATGCTGTCGGGGGCGGCGATCTTCCGGGAGAGGGTGAGGGCCCGCCGGCACAGCTGTTCCGCCTCGCGCAGCCGCCCCATGGCGTGCAGCACCTCCCCCAGCCCCTGCAGCGGCTGGTGGGCGGTGCGCCCGAGCCTGCGGTCGATGGTGATCGACTGGTCGTAGTACTCGGCCGCCTGGCTCAGCAGTCCGAGGTCGGCGGAGACCCCGGCCAGATTGGACAGGGCGACCGACTCGCACACCCCCCACCCCGCGCGCCTGGCCAGGGCGATGGCCTGCTGGAAGTGGCTCCGGCTCAGCTCGGGGTCGCCCCGGGTGAAACCGGCGAGTCCCAGGCTCTGATGGGCGGCCGACTGGCCCCGGAAGTCACCGGCGCGCGACGCCGCCCGGAGCGCGACGGTGGCCACCGCGGTCCAGGTCTCGGCGGCACGGCGGAGCCAGAAGTAGCCCCTCAGGGTGTCGGCGAGAATCCATACGGACGGACACGGCGTGCCGTCCGCCTCGGTCTCGATCAGCCGGACCAGATCGGCGTGTTCGGCGTCGAACCAGTCGGCGGCGCTCCCCGGGCCGTCGAACGACGCGGGCCGCGCGTCCGCCGCCACCGGTTCGACCTCCAGCCGCAGGATCTGCGGATAGAGACTGCGCGCCGCCGCGTCCGCCGACGCCGAGTACCAGCGCAGCAGCCTGCGGCGGGCCGCGCGGTGCACCGGCTCCGGTTCCCCGGCCGCGTCCACCAGGAGTCGTGCGTACCACCAGATCAGATCGTGCAGCCGCAGCTGTTCCTGGCCCTCGCGCTCCACCAGATGCTCGGCGAAGA
The DNA here is from genome assembly GCF_053607985.1 of Streptomyces sp. NPDC055078. Taxonomy (NCBI): domain Bacteria; kingdom Bacillati; phylum Actinomycetota; class Actinomycetes; order Kitasatosporales; family Streptomycetaceae; genus Streptomyces; species Streptomyces sp. NPDC055078. The sequence goes on along the minus strand of NZ_JBSGUP010000608.1, from coordinate 333 downwards.
GCCGGTCGAGCAGGGGGGAGGCGGAGGCGATCGAGCGGCCCAGCAGCGCCGCGACGGCGGCGACCGTCGTCGTGGGTCCCGGCAGCAGGCCCAGCATCCGGAACGCCTGTGCCGCCTCGGGGTCCAGCCGCCGGTAGGACAGCTCGAAGGCCCTTCGTACGGCCGCGTTGGGGTCGCCCGCGACGGCCAGGCTCTCCAGCGGGTTGCCCGACCGCAGCTCCCTGACGTGGTCGGCGATCAGAAAGTCGGGGTGGAGGGCGAGATTGGCGGCGGCGATCCGCAGGGCGAGCGGGGTCCCGTCGCAGATGGCCACCAGATCGGCCAGCGCCTCGG
>NZ_JBSGUP010000607.1:0-5078 GCF_053607985.1 Streptomyces sp. NPDC055078 | reverse complement strand
GGACCCGCCCGGCCCGGGTCGGCCCGGTCCGCCCGGGTCCGCCCGGGTCCGTCGCGCCAAGGGCGCCGCCGTACCGCCCCGGTGTCTCAGCCGAGGAGGCCACCGATCACCCTGCCGCCACCGGAACTCCCGCCGCTGCCGCCGCCGCTCCCGGCTCCCCCGCCCGTCGGGCCCGCCTCGTCCGGGACGCTCGCGGGGCCGTTGCCACCGCCGCTGTCGGTGCCACCGCCGGAGGAGGGTCCCGAGGTGTTGGAGGGGGCCTGCCGGGCGGGCTCGGAGCGGCCGGGGGTGCGCTGGCCGGTGCCGGTGCCCTGGGTCTGGCTGGGGCGGTCGGCGGTAGCCCCGGCGGTCTCCCTGGCGGCCGGGTCGCCGCCCTTCGACGGCGTCGACTCCGCCTTCTTCGCGGCACCCTTGCGGCTGGCGGACGGCGCGGGCCGGTTACCGCCGGCGGAACCGGTCGGTCCGGCGGAGCTGCGCTCGCCGGTCGGCTCGTCCTGCGGGAGCGGGGCGCCGGGCAGATGGTTGGTCGGGTCCTGGTTCGGGCCGGGGACGGTGACCATGTCGGACGAGCGGACGGCTCCCCCGAGCATCGAACCGATGAGGAGCGTCAGACCGACCACCACGGCGGCGACGACCGAACCGCGCCGCAGCACCCGGCGCCGCAGCTCCCACAGCTCGGAGCGCGGCCCCAGCTTGCGCCACGCCTCACCCGCGAGCCGCCCGTCGATGGAGTAGACGGGGGCGCCCGCGATGATCAGCGGGGACCAGGCGGCGAGATAGATGATGTCGGGGGCGTCGTACGCGGGGACGGTCTTCCAGCTCACCGTGAGGATCAGCGCGGCGGACAGCAGCGCGCCGACGACGGCCGCGACCCGCTGCCACAGGCCGAGGACCGTCAGCACCCCCACCACGACCTGGAGGAAGGCGACGGTGAGACCCGCGCCCACCGGGTGGGAGAGCGCGAAGTCGCGCAGCGGCTCGGCGAGCGCCCAGGGGTGCAGGGAGTTGAGCCACTTCACCATGGAGCCGCGCTCGCCGCCGTCGAAGTAGACGGGGTCGCAGAGCTTGCCCATACCGGCGTAGATGGAGATCAGGCCGAGGAACACCCGCATCGGCAGCAGCACCACGCCGAGGTTCATCCGGCGGCCGGGGTAGTACGCGTGGCGTACGGCGTCGTTGCCGAACCGCTGCGGGCGGGCTCCGGCCTCGTCGTACCCGTCGTACCCCTCGGCGTCGTCGAGATGCCTCAGCTCGCCCAGGTCGTGGAGCTGGGTCGGCTCGTCGTCGTACGCCTCGTCGCCGGGGTAGGTGTCGTACGCGCCGACGGCCTGGCGCATCGGCGGCAGCAGCGGCCGGCCGCCGCCGGGGGGCGCGGCGACGGGGGTGCGGGCCGTGTCCGTGGTGTCGTCGGCCAGCTCGACACGCGGGATCACCTGGGTCGCGCCGGAGTCGTAGCCCTCACGGCCATAATCGTCGTGGCCCCCGCCGGCCGCGTTCCGCTCGTACGCCCGGTCCTCGGTGGTGACCGTGCTGTTGCGTACGGCCTGGAGCAGTCCGGTCGCACCGGCGTCCCCGGGCGCGGACTTGCCGCTCCAGACCACGGGGGCGGCCCTGCGCCGGAGCGCGGTGCCGCCTGCGGGGACGCGGGCGGCGCCTCCGGGGGCTCGTGCGGGGCGCGGGCTCTGCGCGAGCTGCACCCGGAAGCTGGCGTGGTTCACGATGACCTGCGCGGGGTCGCAGTCAACCTTGAGCATGCTCAGCGCAGGCTGGTCATCGAACCCGGGCCGGGGCGTTCTGGTGTCCACACTCATCTAACCGAGTGACATGGGGTTTGGACACTGCCGTGACGGATTCGATCTGTCCGAGACCCGTCAAGGCTGGTGAGAGGCCCGGATACCCGCGTTCGCGGCCCTCAGGCGCGTCGCCTGGCCCGCCTCAGGCGCGTCGCCTGGCCGCCTCGTACAGGACGACTCCGGCCGCCACGCCCGCGTTCAGCGACTCCGCGCCGCCCGGCATCGGGATGCGTACGCGATAGTCACAGGTTTCGCCGACGAGCCGGGACAGCCCCTTGCCCTCGCTGCCGACGACGATGACGAGCGGGCCGCCGAGGGCTTCCAGTTCACCGACCTCCAGCTCGCCGTCGGCGGCGAGTCCGACGACGGTCAGGCCCGCCTTCTGATACGACTCCAGGGCGCGGGTCAGATTGGTCGCGCGGGCGACCGGGGTGCGGGCGGCGGTGCCCGCGGAGGTCTTCCAGGCGCCCGCGGTCATGCCCGCCGCGCGGCGCTCGGGGACGACGACGCCATGGCCGCCGAAGGCCGCGACGGAGCGGACGACCGCGCCGAGGTTGCGCGGGTCGGTGACCCCGTCGAGGGCGACGATCAGCGGGTCCTCGCCGTGGTCGGCGGCGGTGGCCGCGAGGTCCTCCGGGTGCGCGTACTCGTACGGCGGGACCTGGAGCACCAGACCCTGGTGGTTGAGCCCGTTCGTCATCCGGTCCAGCTCGGGGCGCGGCGCCTCCATGATGTGGAGGTTGCCCCGGCCGGTGGCGAGCTGGAGCGCCTCGCGCACCCGCTCGTCGTTGTCGATGAACTGCTGCACGTACAGCATCGTGGCGGGCACCCCGTCGCGCAGCGCCTCGAAGACCGAGTTGCGGCCGACGACCATCTCGGATGTGCCCTTGCCGCCCCGGCGGGCGACGGGCCTGCGGGCCGCCTGCTTGGCCTTGGCGTTCGCCACCCGGCTCTTGACGTGCCCCTTACGGGCGGACGCGGGCGGGGTGGGGCCCTTCCCTTCCAGGGCGCGGCGTCGCTTGCCACCGCTGCCGACCTGCGCGCCCTTCTTGTTGGACGTGCGGCGGTTCCTGCGCTGGCTGTTCCCGGCCATGACTACTACCTGTTTCCGTGAATCCTCGTTCTGCACGTAGATGCAGACCGTACGTATGCAAGTGTGCCGCCCTCCAGATCCCGCTGGGTCGGGCGGCACACGGGGGCGGGTGTGCTCAGCGGGGGCCGAGCGTCCACCGTGGGCCGTCCGGGCTGTCCTCGATGACGAGCCCGGACTGCTGGAGCTGATCGCGGATGGCGTCGGCGGTGGCCCAGTCCTTGCGGCCGCGGGCCGACTCGCGCTGCTGGAGCACCAGCCGTACGAGGGTGTCGACGGCGCCGTGGAGGTCCTCGCCGCCGTCGCTCTCACCGGCCCAGTGCGGATCGCCGGGGTCCAGTCCGAGGACACCGAGCATGGCACGCACCTCGGCGGCGCGGGCGGCTGCGGTCTCCTTGTCGTCGGCGGCCAGTGCGGAATTGCCCTGGCGGACCGTGGTGTGGATGACGGCGAGGGCCTGGGGGACGCCCAGGTCGTCGTCCATGGCCTCGGCGAAGGCGGGCGGCACATCGGGCGACGGCTCGATCGTGGCGCCGGACTTCTCGCCGACCCGCTGGAGGAAGCCGGCGATCCGGGCGAACGCGGACGCGGCCTCGCGCAGCGCCTCCTCGCTGTACTCGATCATCGAGCGGTAGTGCGGGGTGCCGAGGTAGTAGCGCAGGACGATGGGCTTCCAGTGCTTGACCATCTCGGAGACCAGCACCGAGTTGCCGAGCGACTTGGACATCTTCTCGCCGCTCATGGTGACCCAGGCGTTGTGCACCCAGTACGCGGCGAAGTCGTCGCCGAACGCCTTGGCCTGGGCGATCTCGTTCTCATGGTGCGGGAAGATCAGATCGATGCCGCCGCCGTGGATGTCGAAGGCGGAGCCCAGGTACTTATGAGCCATGGCGGAGCACTCCAGATGCCAGCCGGGACGGCCGCGGCCCCAGGGCGTCTCCCAGTCGGGCTCGCCCGGCTTGGCCGCCTTCCACATGGCGAAGTCCCGCTGGTCGCGCTTGCCGGTCTCGCCCTCGCCGGAGGGCTGGCGGAGGTCGTCGATGTCCTGGTTGGAGAGCTGGAGATAGCCGGGGAAGGATCTGACGTCGAAGTACACATTGCCGTCGGCCTCATAGGCGTGGCCGCGCTCGATGAGTCCGCGCATCATCTCGACCATCTCGGTGACATGGCCGGTGGCGCGGGGCTCATAGGTGGGCGGCAGGCAGCCGAGGGCACGGTAACCGTCGTTGAACGCGCGCTCGTTCTCGTAGCCGATGGACCACCACGGGCGGTTCTGGTCCGCCGACTTCTGGATGATCTTGTCGTCGATGTCGGTCACATTGCGCACGAACGTCACTTCGTAGCCGCGGTACTCGAACCAGCGGCGCATGATGTCGAAGTTCAGCCCCGAGCGGATATGGCCGATATGCGGTGCGGCCTGCACGGTCGCACCACAGAGGTAGATCGAGACGCGGCCCGGTGTGAGCGGGGAGAAGTCACGGATCTGCCGGGCGCTGGTGTCGTACAGGCGAATGGTCACGCATCAAGGGTAGTGGGCCCGGGGCGGTGTTCCCGCAGCGCGTGCCGCGGGAACAGCTCCGGGTGTCGCCGGGCGGCGGCCGGTCCTCAGGCCGGTCCCTCAGATACGGCCGACGACCTTGCGCGGGGTGATACGGATGACGACGCGGGGGGCGTCCTGACCGGAAGCCGGGTTGAATTCCGCGTACTTCTTGCCGGTGTACTTCACGGCGAGTTCATCGATCAGTTCCTGGCCGCCCTCGGTGGTCAGCTCGGCCGTGCCGCGGATCTCGGCGTACGTGTACGGCGCGTCGAAGGGCTGGAGAAGGACGGTCACCCGGGGGTCGCGGTCCAGATTCTGCTGCTTGCGGCGGCCGACGGTGGTGGAGACCAGGATGTCCTCTCCGTCCCGCTTCACCCAGACCGGCGATACCTGAGGGCTGCCGTCGGGCTGGATGGTGGCGATGTTCACGAAGACGGGGGTGTCGAGCAGCGACTTCAGTTCGTCCGAGAGTACGGCGGTCATGAGTACGGCCTTTCCGGTGATCGGCGTGGTCGGTGCGATGAGTTTGGTCGGGATGGTGCGTGGTCGGTGCGATGAGTTTGGTCGGGACGGTGCGTGGTCGGGACGGTGGGTGCGGACTGCTCGGTCGGTGCGATGAGCGTGGTCGGGACGGTCGGTGCGGACGGCATGATCG
>NZ_JBSGUP010000606.1:0-5079 GCF_053607985.1 Streptomyces sp. NPDC055078 | reverse complement strand
CCCTCGACCGGGTGCTGCGGAAGTGCCGCCCCCGCCGGCCGCACTGAGCCACCGGCCGGCGGCGGCACGCCGCGCGCGGGCCGAGCCGGGTGCGGCCCCCCGGCGGCCGGTTCGGCTACCCCACCGCCCCGTGGGGCGCGGCCACCGGAGTCACGGCGGGCCCGGAGACGGGCGGCGCGGGGACGGGCAGCCCGGAGGGGGACGGCGCGGGGACGGACGGTCCCGTGGCGGACGGTCCCGTGACGGGTGGCGCGGGGACGGGGGTGGCGAGCGAGCGGGTACGGGCCTGCGGGTCGATCCACTTCACCGCTGGGGCATCGAGGAACGCCTCGCCGTGCGAGACATGTCCGCGCTGCCGCACCGACGACGGCTGCGGATCGCGGATCAGCGACTCCATGGGCAGCCCGCACTCGTGCAGCAGATCGGCCGTCTCCTGGACGAACAGCACCGGGCCGCAGAGATAGACGCTCTCCCCGGCCCAGTCCCGGCGCCCCCGCAGATGGGTGTGCAGCCGCTCGGCGGCCCGTGTCTTGCCCTCGCCACGCTCCTGGTACCACCAGTAGGCGCTGAGACAGGGGTGGTCGCGCAGCAGGTCGTCGAGCGACGCGCCGTCGTAGAAGTGCGCGTCGCCGCGCGCCACGGCGTCGATCCGGATCCGGGGGGCCGGTCGGCGCGCGAGTAATTCGTCGAGGACCGATTTGACCGGAGCCCAGCCGGTACCGGCGGCGATGAGGGTGACGGCCGGTGTGCCGGGCGGCGGGGTGAGCGCGGTGCCGGATGCCGGGCCGAGCCGCAGAGTCTGCCCGGGGCCCGTCCGGTCGCACAGCGCGTTGGAGAGCAGCCCGTCCGCCACCCGGCCGACATGGAATTCGAGTACCCGCTCCCGGTCCCGGCCGCGCGGGCCACCGGCACAGCCCGCGAGTGAGTACGGCCGCCACACACCCGGCAGACCGGTGTGCTCGACCGTGGCGTACTGGCCGGGCAGCCAGCGGTAGGGGGTGCGGACAGCGGCACGCACCACGGCCGTGTGATCGCCGTGCAGCCGGTGGGAGATCACGGTGGCCTCCCAGCTCGGTGGCTCGTTCAGAGCCCGTGACCGAAGGGCGCCGCCCTGCATCGCCGCGGCCAGATTCCCGTACACCCGCAGCCAGGCCGCCTCTGTCGGGCCGTCCCAGGAAGCGGGGCTGTGCAGCCGGATCGCGGCGACGAGGCTCTCCCCGACCGCCGTGTAGTCCTCGTCCACGATGCCGAACTTGCGGTGGTCCCGCCCGAGCCGCTCCAGATGTCTGCCGAGGCCGGGATGATCGAGGTGGTCCACGACATGGACCAGCGCGGCGAACAGCCGCTCGTACTGATCGTTCATCACGGCCGGGAAGAGAGACCGCAGATGAGGATGTTGTCTAAACAAATACGCGTAGAAGTAGCGGACCACATGACTGGCCCTTCGTCGTACACGTTCCAGACTCGCCCTGACCACTTGGATGTCGTGAGCGGTGCTGTCGTTCATAAAGATCCCCCGGGGCTGCACGAATGCGCGTCAGTTGAACGCGCGACAAGTGCCGAGCCAGCGCACCGTATCAACTCAGGGATGAAAATGAGCCGTTGAGCACGGAATATGTTGTGCTCGGGACAAATATGTGTCCCCGCCCGTTGTCCGGGCATACCGCGCCGGGCCGGGCGTCCGGTGACACCCGGCCCCGGCGGCGGTGCCTCCCCAGCCTGCTGACCCGTGGGTCAGATGCCCTGCCAGGCGGGCTTGGAGGCGAATGTCGCGCGGAAGTAGTCCGCGAGCTTCAGCCGGGAGGCGGCGGCCTCGTCGGCCACGACCGTGGCGTGCGGGTGCAGTTGGAGGGCGGACGCGGGCACCAGGGCCGAGAGCGGGCCCTCGACGGCGAGCGCGACGGCGTCGGCCTTCGACTCCCCGGTGGCCAGCAGCACCAGGTGGCGGGCCTCCAGGATGGTGCCGATGCCCTGGGTGATCACATGGTGCGGGACCTCGTCCAGGCTGTCGAAGAACCGCGCGTTGTCCTTGCGGGTCTGCTGGGTGAGGGTCTTGATCCGGGTGCGGGAAGCGAGCGAGGAGCACGGTTCGTTGAAGCCGATGTGCCCGTCCGTGCCGATGCCCAGCAACTGGAGGTCGACCCCGCCGGCCTCGCCGAGCGCCCGGTCGTACGCGGCACAGGCCGCCGCGATGTCCTCGGCGGTGCCGTCGGGACCCATGAACGAGGTCTCGGTCAGCCCGAGCGGCTCGACGACCTCCCGCAGCACCACCGAGCGATACGACTCGGGATGGCCGTACGGCAGTCCCACATACTCGTCCAGCTGGCATATCCGGGCCTTCGACGCGTCCACCTCGGCCGAGCGCACCTTGGCGGCCAGGGCTCCGTAGATCGGCAGGGGAGTGGACCCGGTGGCCACTCCCAGCAGGGCCTCGGGCTTGCGGCGCAGCAGATCGGCGATGGCCTCGGCGATCAGCTCGCCGCCGGTGGTGGCGTCCGGAACGATGACAACTTCCACGAAGATCCCTGTCCTTGTGCGCGTCTCGGTCTGTAATGGTGTAGACCAATCTACCGGGTGGGTGCGGGTGCTGTCGCGCCTGTCCACCGGCCGGACGGGGGGCCGGTCCGGGCCTATCGCGGAAACCGCCCGTGCCGGAACGCCTCGCGCGGTGGGCGGCACGGCCTCCGCTCGATCAGGGTTCCGCTTCCGGAGCCGTGGGACGCCTCGCGCGGTGGCCCCGTCAGACGTCGAGCTGCTCGAAGTACGCCTTCTGCGCCGGGTAGTAGTCGTCGAAGGACGGCCGGGCGTCGTCGCCGCGCTGCGCGGCGACGAACATATCGAGGTAGTACTCCCAGCCGGGACCTATCTCACCGACGCCCTCGCTCCCGTCCGTCAGATGATGGATCAGCTCCACCGCGACGCGCCCGTCCCCCGTATCGGACAGCCGGACGTCCAGCTTCCACCCCCCGGACTCCTCCGGCAGCGAGACGGCCAGCCGCGTCGGCGCCTCGCACGCCTCGATCCGCACCGCGGACCAGGGCGTGCCCTCCTCGAACCCCATCTGGACCTCGATGGTCCGGCCGGGCCCGGCCTCGCCTCTCCACGGGCCGAACCAGCGCACGGTCCGCTCGGACTCGGTGAGGCTCGCCCACACCTCCGCGAGGGGGCCGCCGAGGCTACGGGTCAGGACCAGATCTCGGCCGGTCGCGGTGGGCACCAGCCGGCCGGTGGGCTCAGGGGCGGTCATGGGTCTCCTCCAGACGCGAAGCGCGGCCAGGGAGCGCCGCCAGGGAAACGCTGTCGAATTCCACCCTAGAGGCGCCCACTGACAACGCACCCGGGATACGCCCCCGCCCGGCCGCCCCTGGACCGCGAGGGCCCGCGGCATGGCAGACCTACGGGCGAGGACGGTCCGCATCAGCCGCAGAGGACGAGGCAGAACAGCGCCGGAGGACTGGGCGGACAAGCGCCGGATCGCGGGTCGGAACAGCGGCGGAGGACGGGTCAGAACAGCGGCAGCTGACCGGGAAAGGCGGGCACGACGGCACCGTCCAGCGACGGCTGGAGCGCCGCGTCGTACGGTGCCTGTCGCAGCGAGCCCGGACAGGAGACCAGATCCGGCGCCGTCCGGGACTGCGCCGGGTCATGACGGGCGAAGCGCCCCGCGACCACGGCGATTTCACGACGGCAGACCGGGCACAGCCGGCGAGGAGCGGACATACCCCCAGTCTGCCAGCCCCGATCCGGCGGCCCGATCCGGCGGCGCGATCTACCGGCCCGGCCCGTGGCGCTCCGCCGGGCCGGTACACGTACCCGTTCCGTACGCCCGCCGCTCCGTACGCCCGCGTGCCCGTCCGCGCACGCGGCGCCGCGCACACCTCTGGCGCCCGGCGCGCGCCAGGCCCCAGACTGGGTGCCCGGTCGGATCGGCACCTCGCCAGTGGAGATCAGGATGACGCATGCCCTTCCCGAGCCGGCCGCGGCCGAACGCCAGGCCCGCCGCCCTGAACTGGACGTCATCCGCCTCCTCGTGGTGGTCGGGCTCGTCTTCTTCCACTCCGCGCTCGTGTTCGACGAGAGCGACGACTTCTATGTGAAGAACGACGAGACGACCGGCGTCACCATGATCGGCGCCGGTCTCGGTGTGGTCTGGGCGATGCCCGCGCTCTTCCTCATCGCCGGACTCGGCACCTGGTACTCCCTGCGCCGCCGAGGCGCGGCGGGCTTCTCCCGCGAACGTCTGTTACGCCTCGGCGTGCCCCTCGTCTTCACCCTCCTCACGATGATGCCGGTGCCGCAGTGGCTCCGGCTGCGCGCCGCCGATCCCGGCTACCGGGAGTCGTACGCGGACTTCCTGCCCCGCTTCTACGACGCTCACCTCGACCTGGCGTCGTTCCCCTTCGTCGTCCAGGGGGAGCACTTCGAGACCGGGCATCTGTGGTTCGTGGTGCTGCTGCTCACCTTCTCCCTGCTGGTCGCCCTGCCCGCGTACGCGCTGCGCGGCGGCGCGGGCACCCGGCTGCGCGAACGGGCGGCGGCGGCGGTCGGCCGGCGGGGTGTCGTCCTGCTGCCCGCCCTGCCGATCGCGGTCATCTGCGGGGTGCTGGGCCTGGACGAGGACTACGGAGGCTGGAGCCGTTGGGCGTATCTCCTCTTCTTCGTCTGCGGCTTCGCGCTCGCGGCCGACGACCGGTTCCGCACCGCGATGCGCCGCGACGCGGCCGTGGCGGCCACGCTCGGGTGCGCCTTCTTCCTGGGCTCGCTGCCCGGCTTCCTCGGTGAGGACGAACCCTTCACCGATACGACCCCGCTCGCCATCACCTCCCGGGTCCTGTTCGGGCTCACCGGCTGGCTCTGGCTGGTCGGCATCCTGGGCCTCCTCGACCGCCGGATGCTCCGCCGTCCGCCCGCTGCCGCCGATGGGCCCCCGGCCGGGACGGGCCGAGGGCGGGTGTACGCCTACCTGGCCGCCGCGGTACTGCCGTTCTACGTGCTGCACCAGCCGATCGTCGTCGCCGTCGCCTATGGAGTCGTGGGCTGGGACTGGCCGATCCTGCCGAAGTATCTGGTGATCGCCAC
>NZ_JBSGUP010000605.1:2394-5090 GCF_053607985.1 Streptomyces sp. NPDC055078 | reverse complement strand
CCCGTGCGGCCCGCGGGCCGCACCCGTTCCGTCGAGCCTGCCACCGGCCCCGCGCACGGGAGGGCGGCGCTCACGGTACACGGAGCAACGCGCCAAGGCGGCGGCGGAATCATATCGCCCTGCCAGGCGATGGCGGCCATGCGCGGAACCAGCGCCCGTGGTCGGTCGGGCAGGGGCCCGGGGTGCGCCGAGGCGTTCGTGCCCTTCCGAAGAAGCGGGTTCGGCGTGGACGGCGGGCCGTCTCATGACGGGAGTTCTGCGTCCCCGTTCGTCGTCGCGGGACCTGCCGCGGGGGCGGTGCGGCGAGGCGGGCGACGGGACGACCCGGCCGGAAGGGTTGCCCATAGACTCTATCTTGTAGAAAATGTCTCTGGTAGACAGAATGCTAGAAGCGGAACTACTGAACCGAGGCCCAGCACTCATGCATGATCACGGAACCGTCCTCGACGACGTCCGTCGAGGAATGACCCCTGCTTTCATCTACAACGACCGCGAGATCTTCGGCCTGGAGAAACAACGGCTGTTCAGCCGGGCGTGGATGTTCGTGGGCCACGAGTCCGAAGTCCCCGAGCCGGGCGACTACGTCGTACGGCGCGTGCTGGAGGACTCCTTCATCATCGCGAGGGGCAACGACGGCGGTATCCGGGCGATGTTCAACATGTGCCTGCACCGCGGCATGCAGGTGTGCCGGGCGGAGATGGGAAACGCGACGCATTTCCGCTGCCCCTACCACGGCTGGTCCTATCGCAACGACGGCCGGATCGCCGGTCTGCCCTTCCACCAGGAGGCGTACGGCGGAGAGGAGGGCTTCCGCCGCAAGGGCCAGGCCCTGCTGCCCGCCCCCGCGCTCGACACGTACAACGGGCTCATCTTCGTCAGCCTCGACCCCGACGCCCCGCCGCTCATCGAATACCTCGGCGACTTCGCCTTCTACCTGGACTACTACACCAGGCAGTCGGCCGGCGGCATCGAGCTCCGCGGCCCGCAGCGATGGCGGGTCAAGGCCAACTGGAAGATCGGGGCGGAGAACTTCGCCGGTGACATGTACCACACCCCGCAGACCCACACGAGCGTGGTGGAGATAGGTCTCTTCCGCGAGCCCAAGGCGGAGAAGCGGAAGGACGGATGCACCTACTGGGCCGGCCGCGGCGGAGGCACGACGTACAAGCTGCCCCCCGGCACGCTGGAGGAGCGGTTGCGGTACGTCGGCTACCCGGATGCCATGATCGAGAGGATGAAGGCCACCTGGTCGCCGGAACAGCTGGCGCTCATCGGCGACAACGGCTTCATGGTGTCCGCGGCCTCGATCTTCCCCAACCTCAGTTTCGTGCACAACTGGCCCAGGGTCGAGGACTCCGAAGACGTCCTCCCGTTCATCTCGATTCGCCAATGGCAGCCGATCAGTGAGGACGAGACCGAGGTGCTGTCCTGGTTCGCGGTCGACAAGGACGCGCCCGAGGAGTTCAAGGCGCTGTCGTACAAGGCGTACCTCATGTGCTTCGGCAGCTCGGGCATGTTCGAGCAGGACGACGTGGAGAACTGGGTCTCCCTCACCACCACCGCCGCCGGGTCGATGGCCCGTCGGCTCCTTCTCAACAACCGGATGGGACTGCTGTCCGACGACAGTCCGGTGGCCCCCGTCCTGACACCAGATCAGTTCGCCGGGCCCGGCGAGGCCCGGCTCGGCTACGGCGAGTACAACCAGCGGTTCCTCCTCGCGGAGTGGGCCGACCATCTGGAGCAGCCCGCATCCGCCCAGAGGCCGATCGAGGTCGGCACGCCTGACTCCCCACGCGCCGCCGCCGACGGCAAGGACTGCGAACCCACGGAGGTGGACCGATGAACCCCAACCACATCCGGGTCGACTCACGCCTGTCCCCCCTGGGGGCGCACGCCTCCACCACGACCCGCGTGGGCGCCTCACTCGCCTACGACGACCCGCGGCACCTCGCCGCCCACAGATGGCTTGTCGACGAGGCGTACATCCTCGACGAGCAGGACTACTCCGAGTGGCTGGACCTGCTCACGGACGACATCCACTACTTCATGCCCGTAAAGGTCACCACCGCCCTGGGCGCCGGGTACGACACCGCTCCCGGGATGGCGCACTTCGACGAGAACAAGTACTCCCTGCGCCAGCGCGTCGCCCGGTTCTCCACCGAGCATGCGTGGACCGAGGACCCGCCCTCACGTCTGAGGCACTTCGTGACCAACGCGCGCACGTTCGCCACCGATCGGGACGACGAACTCGTCGTCGAGTCCGCTGTGCTGCTGTACCGCAGCCGCGGCGACGTGGCGGAGTCCGCCCTCGTGTCCGCGGGCCGCGAGGACCTGCTGCGCAATGTCGACGGCCAATGGAAGCTGGCACGCCGCCTCATCGCGGCCGACGAGTCGGTGATCCGCACACAGAACCTGGCGATCTTCCTGTGAGCCGGGAACCGGAGAACCAGGCCGGGGAATCCGGTACCGCGGACACGCCCGACGCCCGGCGCAGGCGGCTTCTCGAACAGGCCGTCGGCGAACCGATCACCTTGGCCAACGAATTCGCCGAGATCCGCGTCGTGTGCGTGCGGACCCGAAACGGCCTTCGCCTGCTGGTCGACTCTCCCAAGTCCGGCCAGTGGGTCACTCTCGACCCGCTGGAACTGGAAGCCCTGACCTGGCAGAACCAGGCGACCTTGTCCGCCATGGTCGGG
>NZ_JBSGUP010000605.1:0-2384 GCF_053607985.1 Streptomyces sp. NPDC055078 | reverse complement strand
CCTCACCTGGGACGAGGTGCGCGAGGTGACGGACGGCGGGGTGCCCGCCCTCACCGACGCGCTGGCGGCGACCGAGGGCAGCAGGGTGATGATCGACCTGCCCGGCGCCCCCGGCCCCGCGAGATCCCGCACAGAGGAGCACCCCACATGACCGGCTGGATGGACGGGCAGCGCGCACTTGTGGTCGGCGGCGGATCAGGGATCGGACGCGCCGTCGTCGACGCGTTCCTGGCGGAGAACGCCCGGGTCGCCGTGCTCGAACGCGACCGGGCCAAGGCCGACCTCCTCGCCGCGGACTGCCCCGAGGTGGCGGTCGTCGTCGGCGACGCCTCCCGGTCCGCCGCCAACCACGCCGCCGTGCGCGCGGCCACCGACCTCTTCGGCGGCCTGGACGTCCTGGTCAGCTGCGTCGGGATCTTCGACTTCTACCGCGGACTGAACGACCTCGGCGAGGACGAGATCGACCAGGCATTCGACGAGATCTTCGCCGTCAACGTCAAGAGCTATCTGCACTCGGTGAAGGCCGCACTGCCCGAGCTCCGCAGATCGCGCGGGTCGGTGATCCTCACCGAGTCCACCTCGGCCTACTACCCGGGACGGGGCGGCGTCCTCTACGTCGCCTCCAAGCACGCCGTCCGCGGCATCGTCACCGCCCTCGCCCACGAGCTGGCTCCCGACATCCGGGTCAATGCCGTCGCACCGGGCGGAACCCTCCACACCGACCTCCGCGGAGCCGGCGCACTGGGCCATGAGGACAAGCGGCTCAACGACACCCCCGGGCGCGAAGCCGAACTCGCGGGACGAGTGCCGCTCGGCATCGCGATGACCGGGGCCGACCACGCCTGGAGCTACGTGTACCTGGCGTCGAGGCGGGCGCGAGGCGTCACCGGGGACGTCGCGCATTCCGACGGCGGAATCCGCATCAAGTGACGGACCCCAGAACCGCAAACTGAGAACAGGAGTTGATGGACGTGGCGGTCGTACGAGCCGACCTGGCGGCATGCCAGGGCTATGCGAACTGCGTCGTCGGTGCCGACAGCTACTTCGACATCGACGACGACGGCGTAGTGGTGATCCTCAGGACCGAGGTCTCCGACGAAGACCGGATCCGGGTCGACGAAGCGGCCCGCAGCTGCCCGGTCTCCGCGCTCAAGGTGACCGACGCATGACCCGCACTGTGATCGTCGGAGGCTCCGTCGGAGGCGTCCGCACCGCGCAGGCGCTGCGCGCGGGCGGTTACGGCGGTGAGATCCTCATCGCCGAGGCGGAGACGGAACCGCCGTACGACAAACCCCCGCTCAGCAAGTCCCTGCTCACGGGCTCCGTCAGGCCGGACGATATCCGGCTCCTGACGCGGGAGCAGGCCGACGCAGCCGGGATCGACCTGCGCCTGGGTGCGCGCGCCACCGAGGTCGACCCGCGCGAACGCGTCGTCTCGTTCGACGACGGCGCCACCGTCCCCTATGACCACCTGGTCGTCGCCACCGGCGCAAGGGCCCGCCGTCCCCCCTGGGGCGCGATCGACGGCGTGCACGTCGTACGCACGCTGGCCGACGCGGCACGGCTGCGCCGCGACCTTGCCGCGGGCGGGCATCTCGTCGTGATCGGCGCCGGCTTCATCGGAGCCGAGATCGCCTCCACAGGACGCGCGCTCGGCCTTGAGGTCACGATGATCGACCCGCAACCGGTCCCGATGAGCAGATCGCTGAGCACCGACGTCGCGAGAGCGGCGCTGGCCCTGCACACGAGTGCCGGCGTGCGCTGCCTCATGAACGCGGCGGTGTCCGGCGTCACGGGAGGCGCGGGAGACCTGACGGTCACCCTGACGGACGGCACGATCCTGCGGGCGGCGACCGTGGTCGTCGGCATCGGCGCGGACCCCGCCGCCGACTGGCTGGCAACCTCCGGGCTCACCCTTGACAACGGCCTGGTGTGCGACGAGTACTGCCGGGCCATCGGGACGGCCGACATCTACGCCGTCGGTGACGTCGCCCGCTGGTACGACCGCGCACGCGGCCACCACGTGCGCGCCGAGCACTGGACCAACGCGGTCGAGCAGGCTGCCTGCGTCGCGCACAACATCCTCGACCCGTGGTCGCCGCGGCCGTACGAACCCGTCGACTTCGTCTGGAGCGACCAGCACGACTGGAGGATCCAGGTGGTCGGCGACACGTCAGGACCGGCCGCCACCGCGACGCTGGGCGACCCTTCGGCCGACGGGCGATTCGCGGCGCTGTACGCCGACGAGGCCGGCCGCCTCCGCGGCGCCGCTGTGGTCAACTGGCCACGGGCGCTGGTGCAGTGCCGCAAGGCCGTGCGTGATGGCGTCGCCTGCCGGGACCTGGCAGGGCGGCTGCGCGCGCAAGCGCCCGCGGCCTCTGCCG
>NZ_JBSGUP010000604.1:0-5096 GCF_053607985.1 Streptomyces sp. NPDC055078 | reverse complement strand
GCGGGCCCTGGCCGGGGCCTGCCCCCGGGCCGGTTCCACCGGAAACGTCCTAGACCCCGGCCGGTGTGTAGTGCGCCGCCTCGTCCCCCTCCAGGACCCGGCTGGACGTACCGTCGATGCCGACCGGGACATCCCCGGCGACCGTCACCCGGTGCAGCAGGCGCGGCAGATCGCCGTAGTCGTCGGGGGCGTAGTGCTGAGTGATCCGGTTGTCGAAGAGCACCAGATCCCCCGGGGCCCAGGCCCACCGGACGACGTTCTCCGGGCGGGTCACATACGCCTGGAGGATGCGCAGCAGATCGCGGGACTCGGACGGGGAAAGACCGACCAGGCTCTGTGCGAACCCGCCGATGAACAGCCCCCGCTCACCCGACTCGGGATGGACCCGTACCACCGGGTGCTCCGTGCGGTACTTGGTGGACACGAACTGCCGTCGGTGGTCGGCGGCCTTCCGCGACTTCGGCTCGGCGTAGTCGTACGCGTTGGTGTGCACGGCCCGCAGCCCGTCGGCCAGTTGCCGCAGCGGTCCCGGCAGATCCCGGTACGCGGCGGCGGAGTTGGCGATCAGGGTGTTGCCGCCGTAGGGCGGGACCACCAGGGACCTGAGCGTCGACACCTTGGGCGGGTTGCGCAGGAAGGTGACATCGGTGTGCCAGCGGTTGGCCCGGATGCCCTCGTCGCCGTCGACCGGCAGGATGTGCGGCTTGCCCTCGGCCGACGGCACGGTGGGGTGTGCGGTGGTCAGTTCGCCGAAGAGGGAGGCGAACCGGATCTGCGCCGCGTCGTCGAACCGCTGGTCACGGAAGAAGAGCGCCTTGTGCTCCAGCAGAGCCGCGTTGATCTCGGCGACGACGGCGGGATCGAGTTCTGAGCCGATGTCGACGCCGAGGACCTGGGCCCCGATGCGCCCTCCGACACGGCGGATGTCAAAACCGGTACTGGACATGGATGGTGCCCTTCTGTTGGGAGATGGTGCGGAAGACAGGGGTCGCAGTGGTCACAGGGGTCGTACGGTGCTCAGCCCCCGGCCGCGGTGTCTCAGCCCCCCGGCCGGGACGTCATCGGCCGTCTGCCGGGACGTCAGCCGCCGGCCGGGACGCGCCAGGAGGTGAAACGGCGCTCAAGGGCCACGAGGAGCTGATTGAAGGCGACCCCGATCGCGGAGATCGTGATGATCCCGGCGTACATCTCGGGGATCGCGAAGTTGAACTGGGAGGCGTTGACGAGATAGCCCAGCCCGGCCTTGGCACCCACCATCTCCGCGGCGACCAGGACGAGGATCGCGACCGCCCCCGCGAGGCGGATACCGGTGAAGACGGTCGGCACGGACGCGGGCAGGATCACCTTCTGGAAGATCCGCGGCGCGGGCAGGTCCATGGACCTGGCGAGTCTGAGCAGGGTGGGATCGACACCGCGTACGGCGCTGATGGTGTTCAGCAGGATCGGCCAGGTGCACGCGTACAGCACGATCGACACCTTGGATGTCTCCCCGATGCCGAGCAGCAGCACGAACACCGGCAGCAGCGCGAGCGCGGCGGTGTTGCGGAAGACCTCCAGCACTGGGCCGAGGAGGTCCGCCAGCGGCCGGTACCAGCCGATCAGCAGCCCCAGCGGGACGGCGATCGCGACCGCGAGCCCGAACCCGGTGAGCGAGCGGCCGAGGCTGGCCCGCGTGTGCTCGGCGAGCTGTCCGTCGCGCAGCAGGTCCCACCAGGCGACGGCGACCTCGGAGAACGGCGGCAGGAACGTTCCGTCGACCAGTCCGAGCCGGGGTGAGATCTCCCAGACCGCCAGCAGGGCGCCGACGGCGACCGTCCGGGTGAACACGGCGAGCAGGGCACGGCCGGCCCGGCGCGGCACGGACGGCCCGCGCGGCTCTGCCCGTGCTCCTCCGGGGGACGCGCGCACCGGTCCGGTGCGCTCCGCCGCGGTGGACTTCTCGGTGGTGACGCTCATCGTGCGACGGCCTCCCTCTCCTCGCGCTGGGCCCGGCCGGCCTCGTCGCGCAGCAGGGTCCAGAGCTGCCGGCGGTGACGGGCGAAGGCGGGGCTGGACCGTGGATCGGCGCCGGACTCCGGCTCGTCCCGTCCGATCGGCACGACCTCCTTGATCCGTCCGGGCCGGGCGGTCAGCACCGCGACCCGCTGTCCGAGGCGGACGGCCTCGTCGATGCCATGGGTGATGAACACGACCGTCTTGCCCGTCCGCCGCCAGATCCGCAGCAGTTCGTCCTGGAGCGACTCCCGGGTCTGCGCGTCGAGCGCGGCGAACGGTTCGTCCATCAGCAGCACCCCGGGGTCGTACGCGAGACTGCGGGCGATGGCGACCCGCTGCCGCATTCCGCCGGACAGCTCATGCGGATGCCGGTCCTCGAAGCCGGTGAGGCCGACGAGCGCCAGATACTCCCCGGCCAGCGCGGCGCGGCTGCGGCGGGGCACTCCGGTCGCCTCAAGTCCGAACTCCACATTGCCCTGGGCGGTGCGCCAGGGGAGCAGGGCGTACTGCTGGAAGACGATGCCCCGGTCGAGCCCCGGACCGGTGACCGGTTCACCGTCCAGCAGTATCCGGCCGGAGGTCGGCTTCGCCAGACCGCCGAGCAGATCGAGCAGGGTGGACTTGCCGCAGCCGCTCGGCCCCACGACGACCAGGAACTCACCGGCCGCGATATCGAGGTCGATACCGTCGAGCGCGGTCACCGCCCGCCGTCCACCGCGTACGGGAAATGTCTTTCCCACGCCTTCGAAACTGATATGGGCGGTCATCGGGTCAGCTCACCGCCTTTTTCCGGGTGTTGAATTCATTGGTATAGAGGTCGGTGATGTCCACCTGACCGGATTTCAGCTCACCGCGGTCGGTCAGCCAGTCGGCCCAGTACGCCAGTTCGTCGCCCGCGATACGGCCGCCGGGAGCCGGCACACCGTAGGAGCGCCAGTAGGCGATCGCATCGGTGCTCTCGTTCCGCTTCCGGTCCCTGACGATTCTGGTCATCCGCTCGACCACCTCCTCGCGCGGTGCGGTGCGCGACCAGTCGAGCGCCCTGCCGACGCCGGTGACGAAGGTGCGCACGGTCCGGGGATTGCGCTCGATGAAGCGCTCGGTGAACACATAGGTGCCCGCGCTGAAGGCGCCCCGGAGGCTGAAGTCGCTGAAGAGCTTCCGTATGCCTCCGCTCGCCAGTGCCTTGTCCCGCAGGATGCCGCCGAGGACGGCCACGTCGACCCGGCCCCGGCGCAGGGTCTGTTCGGTGTTGACGGGCGGGACGACGATCCGCTCGACCCGCGCGGCCTCGTCCCGGCTCAGCCCGCCGCGTTCGAGGAAGATGTCGAGCATCGCCTCGTGGTGCGCCCCGAGCGTGTTCATCCCGACCTTCTTGCCGATCAGGTCCCTGGGGGTGCGGACGGCACTGTCCGTGAGGACGTAGAAACCGCTGTACGCGTGCCGGTCGGAGCCGTAGTAGCTGATGACGGACTTCACCCGGGCCCTGCGGGACGCCAGTTTGACCACGGCGCCGTTGAACGCGCCGCCGAAGTCGGTCTGTCCGGCGGCGGCGGACTGGATGTCCTGCGGACCGCTGATGGTGTTGCCCACCCAGTCGAGCCGCAGCTCGCCCAGATGGCCGAGTGAGGCCGCGAGTTCGGGTGGTGTGACCGCCCCGGCCGAACCCTGGTAGCGGAGTGTCGTTGTGTTGCGTGTGCCGCCGCCGGCCGCCGTGCCGCAGCCGGTGACCGCGAGCCCGGACAGGGCCGACACGCCGGACAGGGCGGATACGCCGGACAGCGCGAGAAAGGAGCGTCTTGAGCGCCCAGTGCGCCTGGAGTACGTCATCAGTCATTCCGTTTCACTACACGTTGTCACTACACGTTCGGATGGTGCGGGCTGATCGCACCTGCGGGCGTACGAAGTGCCCGGGGGTGCGCGGAGGGAGTGCCGGGAATTCGGTTCGCCCAGGGAACTGCCGAATACGCCGTATCGCGAATGGGGGAACGCGGGAGTGCAGAAATGCAGAAATGCGGGAGTACAGAAATGCGGGACGGCGGAGCTGTGGAGCCGTGTACGGGAAGGGCGGGTCGGCTGGGCGCGGCTCAGCGGCCGGCGGCACAGAGTGCGCTGGCGTGCCGTCGAAGATCGACGTGCAGACGCGATACAAGAATATCGGCTCGACTCACATCCGTGAGAATGTCAGCGATTTCCGGTCGCGTCAATGTGCCAACTGCATCGTCTCGCATGGTGAATTGTTACGGATTTCTTTCGTGAATATGGCCCGTGTTGCATGCAGGTGGCCCCGGGCCCCGGGCCCGACCCGGGACCCGCTCCCGCCCTCACGGGACACGGCCGTGAAGACGACCCGTTCGCCCCGCTGTCGCCCCGGTGTTCGCCCGTGCCCCCTGGTGCGTGCGCGCACGCACCGGGATGCTGTCGCGGACAGCGCTTACCGCGTGCCCAACCCGCCGTAATCCAGGAGTAGTTGTGGGCCCAGGCAGAACCCGGCGTACCGCCGTGCTGATCGCGACCGTGTCCGCGCTGACGGCCGGTGCCATCTCCCCGGCCGCCGCCGACTCCACCCCCGACCCCCGCCCGCGCGACGCCGCCGAGATCCTGCGCCCTGTCGCGCCGCCGCCCGCGAGCGGACCGCCCGGCAGCGCACGCACCGTCGCCGACGGCATCGAGACCGCGCGCACCTCGCGGCCCATCGCCCCGGGCGTCCGTCTCACCTCGTACGACCGGCTGGCGTCCGACAAATGGCTGCGCGTCGACGCACTCTCCGTCGACCTCGCCAAGGGCGGTGTCCGGGCCGGGTATCTGTCGGCGGAGAAGGTCACCGACCGCGACACCCTCTCCCGGCTCGCCGCGCGCCACGACCCCGGACCCGGCCGCCGTACCGTCGCAGCCGTCAACGCCGACTTCTTCGACATCAACCAGACCGGCGCCCCCCAGGGCCCCGGCATCAGGGACGGCGAGATCACCCACTCACCGGCCCCCGGCGCCCACCGCGCCATCGGTATCGGACCCGGCGGCGCGGGACGCGTCCTTGAGCTGTACTTCGAGGGAACGCTGACCCTGCCCGCAGGGCCGGGCCCCCTCGGCGCGTACAACGC
>NZ_JBSGUP010000603.1:0-5100 GCF_053607985.1 Streptomyces sp. NPDC055078 | reverse complement strand
CCCGGCTCTCGTGTTCCTGAGCGGTGGTGGTACGGGTCTCGGGTGAGGTCCTTGCCGCGTACGGGCCCGGGTGGGGCCCGTACCCGCGTACGGAGACCTCGGGCGTGGCCTGTACCGCGCACGGGCCCGGGTGGGGCCCGTACCCGCGTGCGGGTCTCAGGCGAGGCCGGCGACCAGTTCCGCGACCGACCTGCGGCGGCCGGTGTAGAAGGGGACCTCCTCGCGGACGTGCATCCGGGCCTCGGAGGCGCGCAGATGACGCATCAGATCGACGATACGGTGCAGTTCGTCCGCTTCGAAGGCGAGAATCCACTCGTAGTCGCCGAGCGAGAACGACGCGACCGTGTTGGCGCGGACGTCCGGGTAGCCACGGGCCATCTTGCCGTGGTCGGCGAGCATCCGGCGGCGGTCCTCGTCGGGCAGCAGATACCAGTCGTAGGAGCGTACGAAGGGGTAGACGCTGACGTAGTCGCGCGAGACCTCGTCGGCGAGGAAGGCCGGGATGTGCGACTTGTTGAACTCGGCGGGGCGGTGCAGCGCCATGTTCGACCAGACCGGCCGCAGCGCCCGCCCGAGCCGGGTCCGGCGGAAGAGGGTGTACGCCTCCTGGAGCGCGTCCGAGGTCTCCGCGTGCCACCAGATCATGAGGTCGGCGTCGGCGCGCAGCCCGGACAGATCGTAGGTGCCCCGGACCTTGACGTCCTTGGCGGCGAGCTGGTCGAACAGCTCCTGGACCTCCTCCGCGTAACCGGAGCGGTCCTCGGGCAGTACATCGCGCAGCTGGAAGACGGACCACAGCGTGTACCGGATGACCTCATTGAGGTCCTTGGCCTTCTTGCCTGCGTTCGGGATCTTTTCGGGCGCACTCATGACGCTATTGTCCCGCCTGCCCGCCGGTGGTTCTCGCCAGGGTCGGCGTGGCGAGGATCTCGTCGGCGGCGCGCTGCCCGTCGGCGACACAGGCGGGGATGCCGACACCGTCGTACGCGGCTCCGCAGACCCGCAGGCCGGGGAGCTTGGCGATCTCGGCGCGGATACGGGCGACCCGGGCGAGGTGCCCGACCGGGTACTGGGGCAGTCCGCCCATCCACCGGGTCACCTCGAAGGCGACGGGCTTGGCGGTGACACCGGTGGCCTCGCCGAGGTCGCGCAGACAGACCTCGGCCAGTTCGCCGTCGTCGCGGTGCAGATGCTCCTCATCGCCGAACCGCCCCACGGAGGTCCGCAGCAGAAAGAGTCCGGCGGGTCCGCCGCCCGCCCAGTCCCACTTCTGGCTGGAGAAGGTGGACGCCTTGATGGTGCGCCGTTCGACCGGGGGGACGAGGAAGCCGCTGCCCCCGGGCAGGCCGGTCAGGTCGCTGTGCCGGAAGGCGAGGGTGACCAGGGCCATGGAGGCGTACTCGATCCGGCCCAGTTCGGCCGCGGCGGCGGGGGATTCGGCGGAGACCAGTTCGGCGGCCGACCAGGCGGGGGTGGCCAGGACCACGGCGTCGGCGGCGATCGCGCCCCGGCCGGTGCGGATCTCCCAGCCGTCCTCGGTGCGGCTGATCCCGCGGGCCTGGGTGCCGGTGAGGATCTGCCCGCCGCCCGCGCGTACGGCGGCGGCGACCGCGCCCGGCAGCGTTCCCACGCCGCCGTCGAGACCGAGGAAGACGGGTCCGGCCGGCTGCTGTTCCCCGGCGCGCTGGACGTCCCGTACGCCGTCGAGGAGGGAGCGGTGGTTCCGCGCGGCCTCGAAGAGCCGGGGGACGGCGGCGCGCATCGAGATGCGGTAGGCGTCGCCCGCGTACACCCCGCCGAGCAGTGGCTCGACGAGGCGGTCGACGACCTCGCGGCCGAAGCGGGCGGCGACATACGCGCCGATGGCGACATCGTCGCCGATGTCGGTTCGGGGCAGTTCGCGGTCCCGCCCGATCCGGACGATGCCCTCGGGGGAGAGCAGTCCGGCCAGCGCCATGGGGGTGGCCGGCACCCCCATCACATGCCCCTTCGGCATGGGGCACAGGGCGCCGCGGCTCCAGATCGACGCGGTGGCGGTGGCGGGCGGCCGGAGCCGGTCGGCGAGCCCCACGGCACGGGCCAGCTCGACGGCCTCGGGGCGGCGGGCGAGCATCGACTCGGCGCCCAGATCGACGGGCAGGCCCTCGATCTCGCCGGTGTGCAGCTTGCCGCCGAGGCGTCCGGTGGCCTCCAGCAGAGTCACCCGCGCCCCGGACCTGACGAGGCGCAGGGCGGCGGCGAGGCCGGAGATACCGCCGCCGACGACGACCGCATGCCCGGGTTCGGCGGGTTTTCCGCCGCCGGGGGCCGCGCCGGTTCGGGTGCCGGTGTCCGCATGCGGGGAAGGCTGCATGTTCCCACTCTCTCAAATCCCGTACCGAGTCCTGACCGTGACCGCTTCGCGACCGGAAACTAGCAACCAGCTCCCCCGGGTGTCCGTCGAAACGGCAATACTCAGCAATTGCCTCTGGGGGGCTCATATGCGTGCTCTACGCACATCCGCAGTGCTGATACTCATCGGCTCGCTCGCCCTGGCAGGCTGCTCCGGTGGCGATTCCGGCGATTCCGATACGAAGAGCGCGGGGCGGGCCGCGGCGCAGGAGGCGGACCCCGGGGAGAGGGCGGACACGGGGGAGAAGGCCGTCGGCCCCGGTGCGGGGAGCCCGGACTCCGGTGGGGCGAAGGAGGGGGCGCAGGACGCGGCGGAGAAGCCCGCTCCACTGGCGGCGGCCCACATCATCCGCACCGCCGAGCTGGAGGTGCGGGTGAAGGACGCCACCAAGGCGCTCGCCGTGGCCCGCCGGGTGGCCTCGGCGGCGGGCGGCCATGTCGCCGACGAGTCCACCGAGCGCGTCGAGGGCTCGCAGATGGCCTCCACCGTGGTGCTGAGGGTCCCGCAGGAGCGGTACGACACGGTCCTGGCCGAACTCACGGGGACCGGGAAGCTGCTGTTCCGCAAGGCCGACGCCAAGGACGTCACCGATCAGGTCGTCGATGTGCAGAGCCGTATCGCCACCCAGCGGGCGAGCGTGGCCCGGGTGCGGGCGCTGATGGACCGCGCGGAGCGGCTCGCCGACGTGGTCACGCTGGAGGGCGAACTGAGCCGGCGGCAGTCGGAGCTGGAGTCGCTGCTCTCCCGGCAGGCGTCGCTGAAGGACCAGACCACGATGGCGACGATCACCCTGACGCTCTCCGAGTCCGGGTCCGCGCCGAAGGAGAGGAAGGACGACGACCCGGGCTTCCTGGACGCGCTCGGCGGCGGCTGGGACGCGCTGGGGACGACGGTGCGGTGGATCGGCGTGGTCGTCGGCGCGACGGCTCCCTTCCTCGCGGTGCTGGTGATCGGCTACGCGGTGTGGCGCCTGGTGGTACGCCCCCGGCTGACGCGGCGCTCCGGCGCGGTGGACGGGGCCACGGGCGAGACGGGCGGGGCCGCGCAGGAGACGGGCGCGGGTGGTGCACCCGCCCCGCTGCCCGCGTACGGCTCCGGGAGCGGCCCCGACCAGGAGTGACGGGAACGCGACCCCGTAGCGTGTTCGCCATGACAGTGGAGCGACTGGTGGTCATCGGGGGCGACGCGGCGGGTATGTCGGCCGCGTCGCAGGCACGCAGGCTCAAGGGCCCGGACGAGCTGGAGATCGTCGCGTTCGAACGCGGCCACTTCAGCTCGTACTCGGCGTGCGGGATTCCCTACTGGGTCGGCGGCCAGGTGCGCGACCGCGCCGAGCTGATCGCCCGGACCCCCGCCCAGCACCGAGAACGCGCGATCGATCTGCGGATGCGAACGGAGGTCACGGAGATCGACCCCGCGCGCGGCCGGGTCCGCTCCCGCGATCTGGAGACCGGCGCCGAGTCCTGGACCGGCTACGACAAGCTGGTCGTCGCGACCGGAGCCCGGCCGGTGCGCCCGCCGCTGCCGGGGATCGACGCGCCCGGTGTCCACGGCGTGCAGAACCTCGATGACGGCCAGGCGCTGCTCGACACCCTCGCCGGTGCGGCCGGGCGGCGCGCGGTCGTCGTCGGCGCGGGCTATATCGGCGTCGAGATGGCCGAGGCACTGCTGAACCACGGCTTCGATGTGACCGTCCTCAACCGGGGCGAACAGCCCATGGCCACTCTCGACCCCGATATGGGGCGGCTCGTCCACACGGCCATGGACGGCCTCGGCATCACGACGGTGAACGGTGCCGAGGTCACCGGCATCCGCACCGGCGACGACGGCCACGTCCGCGCGGTGACCACGGACGGCGGCGAGTACCCCGCCGATGTCGTCGTCCTCGGCATGGGCGTCGAGCCCGAGACCACCCTCGCCCGGGCCGCCGGACTGCCGCTCGGCGCGTACGGCGGCCTCCTCACCGACCTCTCCCTGCGGGTGCGCGGCCACGACGCCATCTGGGCGGGCGGCGACTGTGTGGAGGTCCTCGACCTGGTCTCGGGCCGTGAGCGCCATGTCCCCCTCGGCACCCACGCCAATAAGCACGGCCAGATCATCGGGGCGAACATCGGCGGCGGCTACGGCACCTTCCCCGGCGTCGTCGGCACCGCCGTCAGCAAGGTCTGCGCCCTGGAGATCGCCCGCACCGGCCTGCGCGAGAAGGACGCGGCGGAGGTCGGCCTCCAGTACGTCACCGCCACCATCGAGTCCACCAGCCGCGCGGGCTACTACCCCGACGCGGCCCTGATGACGGTGAAGATGCTGGCGGAGCGGCGGACGGGGAGGCTGCTGGGTGTGCAGATCGTGGGCCGGGAGGGGGCGGGGAAGCGGGTGGACATCGCGGCGGTGGCACTGCACGCCGGGATGACGGTCGAGCAGCTGACCATGCTCGACCTGGGGTACGCGCCCCCCTTCTCCCCCGTCTGGGACCCGGTCCTGGTCGCGGCGCGGCGTGCGGTGGCGTTGGTGCGGGGGGTATGACGCGTTTCCTGCGGGTGGCTTGGCGTGTCGGGGCCGACCCGTCCCCCGGCGGCGGGGAAAGTACCGCCGGTGGGCGGGGCACGCCCTTCGGGCGTGTCCTCAAACGCCGGACGGGCTGGATTTGCGCACCCGGGTCGGCAAAATCAGCCCCGCCGGCGTTTGAGGCGCGGGGTCCGGGGCGGAGC
>NZ_JBSGUP010000602.1:0-5100 GCF_053607985.1 Streptomyces sp. NPDC055078 | reverse complement strand
GAGCTGGGCCCGGCCGGCTGGTACCTGCGCAGCGTGCTCGACAAGGGCGGGGACCTCGTCGCGGTCGGCCCGCCCGCCCGCGCCCGCGTCCGGACGAACTGGAAGCTCGGCTCGGAGAACTTCGCCGGCGACGGATACCACCTCGCGACCACCCACAAGAGCCCGATCGAACTGGGCACCTATCTCAACACCGACGCGTTCCCCCAGCTCGACGGAGTGTCGATGACAGGTATGCGGGGGCGGTGCGTCGTCGCGGGCAACGGCCACGCGTTCCGGGTGCAGCACTACGACCTGCCGGGGACCGAGCCGATGTTCCTCGGCTATCCGCCCGAGAAGTGGCAGGAGATGGCGCGCGGCCTGGAGGCCGGGCAGATCGACCTGATGTCACGGCTGTCGGTCCTCCACGGAAACATCTTCCCGAACCTGTCACTCATCGACGCCGCCGCCCTCTCCTCCGGTGACGACACACCCGCCGTGTCGTACGTCCAGTTCCGGGTGTGGCGCCCCATCGACAGCATGCACAGCGAGCTGATGCTCTGGGCGCTCGTACCCAAGTGGTACGACGAGGAGCAGCGCGCTCACTCGCTGCGGGCCAATCTGCGCATGGTCGGCCTGGCGGGCATCTTCGACACCGACGACCTGCAGAACTGGACGAGCGTCGCGGACATGAGCCGCGGCTCGGTCTCCCGGACCCAGGACTTCGTCTACGAGGCCGGCCTGTCGGCGGCGAAGGACACCGGGAAGTCCTGGCCCGGAGACGTATACGACATCGACCACTCCGAGACGAATCAGCGCGAACTGTACCGCCGATGGGCCGAGTTGATGAACGACGACGCGTTCGTCTCCCCGGGAGCGGGACGGAGGGCGGCCCGGTGAACACCACACCTGCCGACCGGCTCCCCCTGCTGAGGGCGGCGGACGCCGGGGCATCGGCTTCGCTGCGCCACTTCTACGACATCGAGGCGCGGCTGCTGGACGCGTACGACTACCCCGCCTGGCTGCCGCTGCTGGAGGACGAGTTCGTCTACCGCGTCCCCGTCACCGTCACGCGCGACGATCCGTCGCTGGCGCCGACCGTCCCCGGGGCCTATCTGGTCGACGAGTCGCGGGACTCACTGGCATCGCTGTGGGCGCGGCGCTTCGAACCGGAGCACATCGACTTCGCCTGGGGCGAGGTGCCCCTGCACCGCATCCGCCGGTTCGTCACCAACGTCGTGGCCGAGCCGGGCGGGCGGGACGGCGAGTATGTGGTCGCGAGCAACGTACTCCTCAGCGTCGTACACCAGTCGCACCCCGCCGTCATCACCCCGGCGGGACGGCGCGATGTCGTACGGCGGCGCCCGGACGGCTGGGGTCTGGTGAGCCGGACCGCCGTCCTCGACGAGAGTGTCATCCGGCTGCCGCATCTGCGGATGGTGGTCTGAGTGTCCGTCGACACCCCGCACCCGGGTGGCGATCCCCCCGGCGGCGCGGGCATCGTCCAGGACACCGGCGCGGACCGCGTCGAGGCGGAGTTCACCGTGGTGAACGAGTTCACCGCCGTGCGGATCAGCAAGATCAGGACCCGGAACGGCCACCGGGTCGAGATCCGGTCACTGCGGCTGGGCCACCGCGTCCACCTCGACCCCCTCGCCCTGGAGAGCATCAGCTGGCAGTCGCCGGACACGTTCTCCCGGTTCCTCGACCAGCCCTTCGGGCCCGAGCCGGCTCCCGGACATCCGTAACCCCGCCACACTTCACCGCGCTATCGAGAAAGTTGCCTGACATGCTTCTCCTGACGGACGACCAGGTCCGCGCTTCCCTCCGAATGGACCGGCTCGTCGACGCGCTGCGCGCGGGCTACCGGGTCGAGGCCCGGGGCGGTGCGCGACTGCCCGACCGGATCAACCTGGACGCGCAGCCGGGATTCTTCCGCCTGATGCCCGGCGTCGTCGGCGGCGCCGGGGTGATGGGCTTCAAGGTGTTCAACCAGGTCGCCGCGGGCGGCGTCCAGTATCTGATCGGCCTCTACGACGAGGCATCGGGCGAACTGCTCGCCCAGCTCGACGGCGCCTACCTCACCGCCGCGCGGACCGGCGCCGCGACCGGTGTGGCGGCGGGCCTCCTCGGCCCTGACGGGCCGGTCGAGGTCGGCCTGATCGGTTCCGGGCTTGAGGCCGAGACCAATCTGGAGGGAGTCTGTGCCGCCCTTGAGGTCGCCCGGGTCCGCGTGTTCAGCCCCAACACCGAGCGGCGCGAGCGGTTCGCGGAACGGATGGCCGAGCGGCTCGGCATCACCGTCGTGCCGGTCGGTACAGCCGAGGAGGCCGCGTCGGCCGCCGTGGTCGTCGTGGCGACGAACACCGGGATCGGCACCGGCCGGATCGCCCTGCGCGGGGACTGGCTGACCCCGGGCTCGACCGTCCTGTCGATCGGCTCCACGATGCCCGCCCTGCGCGAGATCGACGTCGACGTGATCGCCCGCGCCTCGCTGGTCGTCAGCGACGCACCCGAGCAGGCCCGGGGCGAGTCCGGCGATCTGATCGCCGCGCACGAGGCCGGGGTGCTCGGCGACAGGATGAGGTCCCTCGCGGAGCTGGCCGCGAAGGGAGCGCGCCGCGAGAGCCCCGGCGACATCGCGGTCTACAAATCCGTCGGCACCGCGCTGCAGGACCTCGTCGCGGCCCGTGTGGTGTACGAGCGGGCTCGCACGACCGGCGCCGGGACCGACGTCGACCTCCTGCGGGTCAAGAAGCCGGCCGGGTCATGAGCGCCCCCGTCAGCGACCGGCGCGCGGCGCTGGTCACCGGAGCCGCCAGCGGGATCGGAGCCGCGACCGCCCGCGCGCTCGGCCGCGCCGGATACGCGGTGGCCGCCCTGGACCTGTCCGGCCCCGGCGCGCGGCGGACGGCCGGTGAGATCCGGTCATCGGGCGCGACGGCGACGTCGTACTCCGTGGACGTCGCGGACGAGGCCGCCGTCACCGGGGCGGTTCACGCGGCGGCGGAAGAACTCGGCCCGCTGGACGTGGTCGTGCACGCCGCCGGCGTCTTCGACCAGAACCAGCGGTTCGCCGACCTCAGCGGCGCCGTCTGGGAACTGGTGCTCCGGGTGAACGTCCAGGGGACCGCCAACGTGCTGCGCGCGGCACTCCCCGCCATGGTCGAACGTCGGCGGGGCAGTGTCATCACCCTGGCCTCGTCCGCCGGACTCGTCCCCCGGGGCGGCGGCGCCGCGTACATCGCGTCCAAGCACGCGGTGGTGGGCCTGACCCTGAAGGTGGCCGCCGAGGTCGCGGACCGGGGCGTCCGCGTCAACGCCGTCGCCCCCGGCTGGATCCCGACCCGCCTCTTCGAGACCAGTGCTGCCGCGCTGCGCGCCGGCGGTGTCCCGGCCGAGCCGGCGCCCGTCGGCGGCGTGGTTCCGATGGGGCGGCCCGGCACCGCCGACGAGGTCGCCGACGGGATCGTCTTTCTCGCGGACGACCGGTCCCGCTACATCACCGGCACCGTCCTGCCGATCGACGGCGGCTATCTCGTCGGCTGACCGGCCCGGTTCCCCCTCCCGTCGTCGCCGGCCGTCCCGGCGCATCCGAAACTCCAGAGGTACTGACATGAAAGTGATCGCCCATCTCGACAAGTGCCGCGGGTACGGCAGCTGCATGCTGGAGGCGCCCGCCGTCTTCGACCTGGACGAGGACGAGAACCGGGTCGTCGTACTCGACGCCGAGCCCGCCGACGAACTGCGCGCCAGGACCGAGCGTGCGGTGCGGTCCTGCCCCGCCCGAGCCCTTGAGGTGGCCGGCTGATGGCCCCGCCCGGACATGTGGCGGTGGTCGGCGCCTCCCTCGGCGGCATGTCCCTCGCCCAGGAACTGCGCCGGCTCGGCTACGACGGCAGGGTGACGGTCATCGGGGCGGAGAAGGTCCGCGCCCACTACGACCGCACCCAGCTGTCCAAGGATCTGCTGACCGGCCGTGCCGAGGCCGAGTCGCTGTATCTGATGACCGAGGAGGAGATGACCGGACTCTCGATCGACCTGCGGACGGGGCGGCGGGCCACCGGGCTGCGCGCCGGCGACGGCGGCAGGACCGTGACCCTGGACGACGGCACGGGGATCGAGGCGGACGCCGTCGTGATCGCCACGGGCTCCGCCGCCCGCCGGCCGCCGTTCCCCGCCGACCTGCGCGGTGTGCACGTGCTGCGCACCATGGAGGACAGCCTCGCGGTCCGCGCCGGACTGGGGGACGCGGCGAATGTCGTGGTCCTGGGGGCGGGCTTCATCGGCTGCGAGGTCGCCGCCGCCGCCCGGGCCGTCGGCCGCCGGGTGACCGTGGTCGATCTCCAGCCCGCGCCGATGTGCACGGTGCTGGGGCCGGTGGTCGGGGACCACTTCACCCGGCTGCACCGGGCCCGGGGCACTGTGCTCGAACTCGGCAGCGGGGTCGAAGGGCTGGTCGGCGAGGGCCGGGTCTCCGGCGTCCGGCTGGCCGGCGGCCGGGTCCTCGACGCGGACCTGGTGGTCATCGGATTCGGCGGGGTCCCCGAGACCCGGTGGCTGCGGGGATCGGGCGTGGCGGTGGACAACGGTGTGGTCTGCGACGACGGGGGCCGTACCTCCCTCGCCGGTGTTCTCGCCCTCGGGGACGCGGCCCGCTGGCACTCACCCCGGCACGGCCGGCCCGTGCGGTCGGAACACTGGAACCACGTCAGCCCGCAGGCGACCGTGGTGGCGGAGAACATCGTGGCCGGTGCGGTCGCCATGGACACCGTGGCCGCCGCGCGGCTCGACGCGCTGCCCTCCTTCTGGACCGATCAGTTCGGCACCCGGACGCAGTTGGTGGGGACGCCGTCCCCCGAGGACAGTGTCCATATCGTCGCCGGCACACCGGGGGAGTCCGGCCTGGTCGCCGTCTACGCCCGGGACGGACGTGCCACCGCCGCGCTCGCCGTCGACGCGCCACGCGCACTGATCCGCCATCACGCGCTCGTCGCCGAGGGCGCCCCGTGGCCTTCCGGGCGGTGACGGTCCGCTCCTCGGTGCTCAGCCCTCACCCATGACCCGGAGCGGGCGGACCAGGCCGCCGGGCCTCCGCCCGCTCCGGGCACGGCGGGCACACAC
>NZ_JBSGUP010000601.1:0-5108 GCF_053607985.1 Streptomyces sp. NPDC055078 | reverse complement strand
GTGCCGGACGGCGTCCCGCCCGGCCGGACCGTCATCAGAGGGGACATGGGATGAAGGACGAGAGACAGCCGCCGCCCAAGGCAGGGAAGTTCTCGATCCTGCGCTCTCTCTGGTACCGCTCACGCAGTGAGGCCAGAGACGACGACGAGGCCGGGCGTTCCATCACCATGCCCGCGCAGGCCACCGTGCCGCCCCTCCAGCAGGTGCTGCGGCGGCTGTCCATGGCCCTGCTGGTCCTGGCGGTCACCACCCTGCTCGTCTGGCTCGACCGGACCGGCTACAGCGACAACGCGGACGGCAAGGTCGACTTCCTGGACGCGGCGTACTACACCACCGTCACCCTCTCCACCACGGGCTACGGCGACATCGCACCCGTCAGCGACGGCGCCAGGCTGACGAACATCCTGATCGTCACCCCCCTGCGCGTGGTGTTCCTGATCATCCTGGTCGGCACCACCCTTGAAGTCCTCACCGAGCGCACCCGCCAGCAGGTACGCGTCCACCGCTGGCGTTCCCGGATGCGTGACCATGTGATCGTGGTCGGCTACGGCACCAAGGGCCGGCATGCCATCGAGACCCTGCGGGGACAGGGCATCACCAAGGACAAGATCGTTGTCGTCGATCCGCAGCGCGCGGCCGTGGACGCCGCCAGCGCGGACGGTCTGGTGTCCGTGCTCGGTGACGCCACCCGGAGCAAGACGCTCCTCAAGGCCGAGCTGCAGACCGCCGCACGGGTGATCATCGCTCCCCAGCGGGACGACACGGCCACCCTGGTCACCCTCACCGCGCGCCAGCTCAACAAGCGTGCGGCGATCGTCGTCGCCGTGCGCGAGGACGAGAACGTACCGCTGCTGAAGCAGAGCGGCGCCGACACGGTGGTCACCAGCTCCAGTTCCGCCGGGCGACTGCTCGGGGTATCGATGGCCAGCCCCCATGTCGCCGACACCCTGGAGGACCTGATGACCCGGGGCAGCGGGCTGAACCTCGCGGAGCGTTCGGTGACCAAGAACGAGATCGGGCGGTCGCCCCGTGAGTGCGCCGACCTGGTGGTGGCGGTGGTGCGCCGAAAGCGGATGCTCGACTACGCCGACCCCGAGTGCGCGAGCCTTCAGTTCGGCGACCGTTTGATCACCATCAGCCGGGAGGAGCCCACCTACTGATCGGCCCGGCCGACCGAGCCCCCCGGCTGAACGGTCCCGTCCGACCGGCCTGCGGGCCGACCGGTCCCGGCCGACCGAGCCCCCCCGGCTGAACGGTCCCGTCCGACCGGGCCGCGGGCCGACCGGTCCCCGATCGGTCCCATGGGACCCGATGCCCGCACTTCATTGCATTTTCTTGTTTCACGTGAAACACCCGACGGGCGGGACGCCCGACCGTGCGACACGGCAGCGAACCACCGGTCGCGAGCAGCACCGGGTCAGATGTCTCCGGGGGCGAACACTCCCCCCGGTGTCCACGGCAGATCCAGCACCTCCAGCTCCGCGCCCGCCTGCCCACCGCCCGGGGGGACGACGGCGAGCCCATCGGCGGCGGCGATCCCCCGCAGCATGGCCGGACCGCTGTAGCGCAGCGGCACCAACTGCTCATCGCGGTGGACGAACGGCACCAGCCGGGTGTCAGCCGGATGCCCTTGCACCGCCTCGCGCAGGGGTGCCAGGTACGGGACCGGGGCCGGCAGCCCCGCGAGCCCCCGCAGCAGTGGTTCGGCGAGCGTGAGCAGCGCCGAAACAGCCGCGAGGGGGTTTCCCGGCAGCCCCACCAGATATCTGGCCGACCGGTTCCCTTCCGGGGGGAGCGCGGCCAGCAGCATGGGGTGCCCCGGCCGTACGGCGACTCCGTCGACCAGCGGTTCGGCGCCCGCCTTGCGCAGGACGGGGTGGACATGGTCGACCGGTCCCGCGGCCGTGCCCCCGGTGGTGACGATGAGATCGGCGTCGGAGGTGGTGACGGTCTCGTAGAGCGCATGGGCGTCGTCGCCGAGGCGGCGGGTGGCCACCACCTCCGCTCCGAGGACACGCAGCCAGGGACCGACCATCGGGCCGAGCGCGTCACGGATGAGGCCGTCGTGCGGAAGGCCCTCGGTGAGCAGCTCATCGCCGAGCACCAGAATCTCGACGCGCGGCCGGGCCACCACGGTCAGCTCCTCATAGCCTGCGGCGGCGGCAAGGCCCAGCACCGCCGGGGTCACCAGGGAGTCGACGGGCAACAGTTGATCGCCCGAGCGGCACTCCTGCCCCCGGGGCCTGATGTCCTGCCCCGGGTACACCGCCCCGGTCGCGTACAGCAGCCGCTGGTCCGCGTCGGTACGGGCCAGTTCGCTGCGGATCACCGCCGTGGCCCCGGCCGGGGTACGGGCGCCCGTGGCGATCCGTACCGCCGTACCGTCCTCCAGCGGCGGTACGGGACCACTCCCGGCGTGGATCGAGTCACGGCCGTGGACGGCCCAGGGGCCGGGCCCTGCGACGGCCCAGCCGTCCATGGCGGAAGTGTCGAACGACGGCAGATCGCACTGCGCGGCCAATGGCGCGGCGAGCACCTGCCCGACGGCGCGCTCCAGCGGCACTCGCCGGGTACGGGGCGGTGCGGTACGTCCGGCCCGCGCGGCCACTTCCCTGGCCCGCGGCCAGGCGGTCGCGCCGCGCCGCTCGGTGGCGGGTGCCTCGCCCCGCTCGGGCGCTCCGGCCGGAGCGGGCCGCGACACACCGCCCACCAGGGCAAGGGCCTCCTCGACTCCGTCCGACTCGGCTTCGGTCCTGCTCCTCGTCCCGGTCTCGGGCTCGGTCCGGGGCTCGGTCCC
This sequence comes from Streptomyces sp. NPDC055078, assembly GCF_053607985.1. Classification (NCBI taxonomy): domain Bacteria; kingdom Bacillati; phylum Actinomycetota; class Actinomycetes; order Kitasatosporales; family Streptomycetaceae; genus Streptomyces; species Streptomyces sp. NPDC055078. The sequence goes on along the minus strand of NZ_JBSGUP010000601.1, from coordinate 2,311 downwards.
GGACTCGGGCTCGGCCGCCCGGTGCTCACGCGCCCGGGGCTCGTCGGGGGTGTCGGCCCCGCTGTCCCGCCCGTTCATCCCGCGCCGTCCCGGCCTGGCGCGGCGGAACCGGGGTCCGGCGAGTCGGCCCGCCCGGCCCCTTCCGTCCTGGCCCCTTCCGTCCCGGCCTCTTCCGTCCCGGCCTCGGCTTCGGCTGCCCAGCGCGCCGCGAGCGCGGTGGCCTTCCGGGTGGCCTCGGCGATCGCTTCGGGGCCGCCGGTGCCCGCCGAGGCCGCCGCGTACCCCACCAGAAAGGTGGTGAGCGGGGCGGCGGGCCGGGCCACGCCGTGGGCGGCATCCCGTGCGAGGTCGAGCAGGGCGCCGGTGTCGACGTCGAGTTCGATGCCGAGTTCATCCTTGACCGCGGTGATCCATTCGTCCAGCACGTTCCCATGCTCCCTGATCCGGGCCCTGGCGGCGGAGATGTCCTGCCAGGTGTCGCAGTCGAAGGCGGCCGACTCCAGCGCGCCGACCCTGGTGACATCCAGTTCCTGGGTCAGCAGCCGCAGCGGAAGTCCGGCAGGACCGCCGTACTCGGTGGCGATCAGCGCGAGTTCACGGCGCAGCGGCTCGATGCGATACACGCCGACGAGGGGCTGATCACGGCCGTCGGCATCGGTCAGCAGCGCCGCCTCACGCCCGCTCGCCAGCAGGGCACCGACCAGCCGGCGCACGGTCGGCTCCCCCAGGAACGGCAGATCGGAGGAGAGGACGAGCACGGTCTCCGACTCGGCGCCGAGCCTGCGCACCCCGGCGTCCAGCGCGGCGAGCGGGCCGCCGCCCGGCGGGTCCTCACGGGCCCAGTCAACGGGCCGTGCGGTGGGCCGGCGCCCTCCGACGACCACGGTGCGCCGCGCCTGACGGCAGGCTCCCAGCACCCGGTCGAGCAGCGTCCGCCCGCCCACGCTCAGCCCCGGTTTGTCGGCCCCGCCCAGCCGCTTCGCCGCCCCTCCGGCCAGCACGACGGCATCGTAGGGGGCCGGCTCTGACGTCTCGGTGCCCGGATTCGCGCTCATCTCTGCAGTATGGTCCGCCCGCCCGGACCACCGGCCTCATGGGCCGCCCGGCCCTGGCTGTCCCGCCGGTACGATCCCGGGTTCCCCTCCGGTACGGTCCGGGGCTCTCCCCCGGTACGGCCCTGGGTGCCCGCCGATACGGCCCGGCCGTGCCGCTCTGCCCCGGAAGGCCGAGCCACCACCCGGTGCCAGGAGCCCGGAGCCCGGAGCCGGGAGCCCGGTGCCCCGGGGCGAGCCGCGTGCCGGGACCCACCGCGCGCCCGGACCTCTTCCGTTCGGCAGGACTCACCGCGAGCCCCGGCGCACCCGTCTCAGAGGCTGCGCAGCAGCACCGCCGGGCGCTCCACGCAGTCGGCGACGTAGCGCAGGAATCCGCCCGCCGTACCGCCGTCGCACACCCGGTGGTCGAAGGTGAGCGAGAGCTGGACGACCTGGCGTACGGCCAGCTCGTCCTGGTGGACCCAGGCCCTGGGCACGATGCGGCCGATGCCGAGCATCGCCGCCTCCGGATGGTTGATGATCGGCGTGGAGCCGTCGACACCGAACACCCCGTAGTTGTTCAGGGTGAAGGTGCCGCCCGTCAGCTCGCCCGGGGTGAGCTTGCCCTGACGCGCGGACTCGGTCAGCCGCCCGAACTCAGCCGACAGTGACTCGGCGGAGCGGTTCTGCGCGTCCCGGACGACGGGGACGACCAGACCGCGGTCGGTCTGCGCGGCGAACCCCAGATGCACATCGGGCAGGCGGACGATCTCCCGGGCCGCCAGGTCCACGGTGGAGTTCAGCTCGGGGTAGCGGTCCAGCGCCGCCGTGCAGATCCGGGCGAAGAGCGCGATGAGCGAGATCTTCGGGCCGCCCGCCGCGTTCATCGAGGCCCTCGCCGCCATCAGTTCGGTCGCGTCCGCGTCGACCCAGCAGGTGGCGTCCGGAATCTCGCTCCGGCTGCGCGACAGCTTGTCGGCGACGGCGCCGCGCACCCCGCGCAGCGATATCCGCTCGCCCCGCGCACCTGGTGCGCCAGGGGCGGTGGCGGGCGCGACGGCCGGCTCGGGCGCCGTCGGCGCGGCGGTCCGCATCGCGTACTCGACGTCGGCGCGCAGAATCAGCCCTTCCGGGCCCGATCCCGCCAGCTCCCGCAGATCCAGCCCGTTCTCCCGCGCCAGCCGCCGTACGAGCGGCGATATGACGGGCACGGGCCCGCTCCGCGCGGTCCCGGAAGACGCCGGGGCGACAGGGGCCGGAGCGGCGGACGCAAGAGC
>NZ_JBSGUP010000600.1:0-5109 GCF_053607985.1 Streptomyces sp. NPDC055078 | reverse complement strand
CGCCGGAGCGGACCGGGCCCTGCTGTGTTGCTGGGCGCCTCTCGGGGAGGGCTGTGACCGGGGGTCGGTCACTCGCCGGGCTGCGGCAGGATCAGCCTCTCGAAGCCGGTGACCATGCCGTACTCCAGGCGCAGGGCCTCCAGGACCGAGTACGCGTGGTACTTGGTCATGACATCGGCGCCGGCGAGCCGCTGGGCCCAGGTCTGGCCGTTGTCGGTGACCTTGTCCAGCGTCTTCTTGGTGACGTAGTTGGTCATCTCGTTGAAGTAGTTCTCCCACAGCAGCCAGGCGTTGCTGAAGCCGATCTTCTCGATGTACTCGAACTCCTGGCCCTGGCTGAGGGCCTCCTTGGAGAACTCCACGATGTCGTTGGTGTAGTCGCGGGAGGCTTTGGCGTCCTCGGGGGTGCCGTAGCGGTTGACGTGGCCGGAGACGACGCCCTTGAAGTCGTATTCGAGGATCCAGTCGTGGGCCTCCGCCCAGCCGCGGATGTTCTCGGACGCGTCGCAGTGCTTGAAGGCGCTCCAGCCGGGGCTGATGATGTCGATCGCCGCGAGGGCCTTCTGGCGCGGGGCGTAGATGAAGATGTTGCCCGGCGTGTGGTTGACACCGTGGTAGTCGAGATGGAACCGGACGCCGTTGACGTCGAGGGTGTCGCTCTCGGTGATGGTGTCGGTGGGTGTGGGCAGGCCGCGCTCGCCGCCGAGGTCGGGCCAGCGCTCGATCATCTCGCGGGTGTAGTCGTGCGAGATGACCTTGAGGTCCTTGTTGTTCCCGAAGATTCCGGCGGCGCCGATGTGGTCGGAGTGCCAGTGGCTGTAGATGAGGTGCGTGACGGGCTCGTCGGTGACCTCGGCGATGGCCCGCTTCAGGTTCTCGCCCAGCAGCGGCGGGGCGTCCACCACGACCACGCCGTTGCCGGTGCGGACGAACATCGTGTCGTACGCCCCCGATGTCACGTAATAGGCGCCGTCGTGGATCTCCTCGACGTGGTAGCCCTTGGTGAGCCGCGCGGGCAGGAAGAGCGACCCGTAGCTGTCCGCGGGTATCGGACGGTAGTCGGCGTGGGTGTGCAGGGGCATGCCCGCGGCGCCGAGCTGGTAGCGGTCGGTGGGGACGCCGGGCTTCTGGTGGTCGTTCACGATGCTTTCCTCTTGATTCGTGGGGCGGGGGAACGGTGCTGGTGGCTCCGCTACTCCCCGATGCGCAGAACGGGCTTGATGACGGCCCCCTTCTGCGTGTCGGTGACGGCTTGGTTGATCTCGTCGAAGCCGTAGTGGGTGATGAGCCGGTCGAAGGGGAACCGGCCGGCTCGGTAGAGGTCGATGAGCTGCGGGATGAACAGCTGGGGGATGGAGTCGCCCTGGGCGATCCCGCGCACGGTCCGGCCGCCGAGGAGGGCGTTCATGTTCACCGGGGCGTGGGCTCCGGCAGGTGCGCCGCCGATGAGCGCGGCCGTCCCGAGCGGGGCGAGGGCGTCGACGGCGAGGGTGAGCATGTCGGGCCGTGCGGTGATCTCCAGGACGTGGTCCGCGCCGCCCCCGGTGATCTCGGCGATCCGGGCGGCGGTGTCCTCGTCCTTGGCGTTGACGGTGTGGGTGGCGCCGAGTTCGCGGGCGAGGTCGAGGCGCTCGGGCACGATGTCGACCGCGATGACGGGGGACGCTCCGGCGACCTTGGCGGCCATCACGGCGGCCAGTCCGACGGTGCCGGTGCCGATCACGACGACCGACGACCCGGCGGGGACCTTCAGTGAGTTGAGGACGGCGCCCGCGCCGGTCTGCAGTCCGCAGCCCAGCGGTGCCAGGAGTTCCAGGGGTATGTCGTCGCCGACCTTGACCGCGTTGCGCTCGGTGGCCAGGGCGTGGGTGGCGAAGGACGACTGGCCGAAGAAGTGGCCGTGGATCTCCTCGCCGCCGGCGCTCAGGGCGTTGGTGCCGTCGGGGCGGGAGCCGCCGAAGTTGAGGGGGAAGGACTCCGCGCAGTAGGCGGGGTTCCCGCTGCGGCAGGGGCGGCAGTGGCCGCACGCCTGGTACGACATCACCACCCGGTCACCAGGGGCGACCGAGGTCACCGCGGCACCGACCCGCTCGACCACACCCGCGCCCTCATGGCCCAGGACAGCGGGCAGCGGGGTGGGCAGATGCTGGTCCCGTACATGGATGTCGGTCTGGCAGACACCGGTCGCGACGACCCTGACCAGGATCTCGTCCGGCCGCAGCCGGGTGTCCAGTTCCAGGTCCTCGAAAGCGAACGGCTCGCCCTTGGCGCGGACGACGGCCGCCCTGACCGGGGTGGTGGCGCCGGTCGAGGGGCTGGGGCCGCCGGGTGGGTGCGGGGAGGGCGAACCCTGCGCTGCCGCCATGATCAGTTCTCCAAACCGGATACGTCCCACGGTCAGGGCGGGCGCCGCTGGTGGGGCGGTGATCCATCGGCCGCCGCAGCGGCGCGGACTCTCCGAACGAGACTCCGGTGCCGGCGCGCTCCGAGGCGCGGTCCCGACACTCATTTAGTTCGTTGTGCAACGAATCATAGGCACGCCTTTCGATGGCGGTCAAGCGACCCTGCGGGGCTGCCCTGCGGCGGTGCCGGGGGTGGGGAATGCCGGCCCTCCGGTGTGCGTTGAGAGGGATGTATTTCGTTGCAAGAACAACTATATTACTGATGCTGTACGGCCCTGAGCAGGAGCGATCCGGCCGCTCTCACCCTTCGGTCGTCAACGACGAGCCGATATCGCCCGCCCGGCGCACACTCGGGGTACACGGGGGAGTCAGGCGGACCATCACACCCCACCGTCTCTCCGAACCCCGGGCCACGCATCCCGGAGCCGAGCCGGTGGACCGGCCGCCGGAAGCGCACGCCGCGACCGCGCACGCCGCGACCGCGCACGCCGCGACCGCGCACGCCGCGACCGCGCACGCCGCGACCACATACGCCACAACCGCACACGCCAGAACCGCACAGGCGACAGAAGCACCCAGGGAGATGCCCCTCATGTCAGCAGTCAGCACGGTCCACGCCCGCAACCTCATCGACGGCGAGTGGACCGACGCAGCCAAGGTCACCGAATCGCTGAACCCGGCAACGGGGGAGGTGCTGGGCACCTATGCCGACGGCGGCGCGGACGAGGCGCGGGCCGCCATCGACGCCGCCCGCCGGGCGTTTGTGACGGGTGACTGGTCCCGCGATCGTGACCTGCGGGCCAAGGCCCTGTTCGAGATGTCCGACCGGATGGCGGCGCGGCGGGACGAACTGGTCGACCTGCTGTCCCGGGAGAACGGCAAGATCCTTCCGGAGGCCGCGCTGGAGGTCGATCTGACGATTTCCAAGATCCGTTACTACGGGGCGCTGGCCCTGACCGAGTCCGGCCGTGCGCAGGAGGTCAAACCGGGGCTCTACTCGATGACCCTGCGCCAGCCGGCCGGGGTCGCGGGAGTGATCGCGCCCTGGAACTCCCCGGTGATCCTTTCCGTACGATCCTTCGCCCCCGCACTGGCGGCGGGTGCCACGGTCGTCCTGAAACTGCCCGGCCAGACCGCGCTCACGAACCAGCTGCTGTTCGACATCGTCGGCGGCACGCCCTCCCTCCCGCCGGGTGTCTTCAACGCCTTCACCGAGTCCGGCAGCGCGGGCGCGCGGCTGATCATCGCCAGCCCTGATGTGGATGTCATCAGCTACACCGGCAGTACGCATGTCGGCCGGAGCATCATGGCCGACGCCTCCGCGACCCTGAAGGGCATGTCGCTCGAACTGGGCGGCAAGACCCCGATGATCGTCTTCGACGACGCCGACCTCGACGCGGCCGTCCCCGTCCTGACCAAGGCGATCACGACCTTCACCGGCCAGTTCTGCATGACCGGCAGCCGCGTCCTGGTCCAGCGCGGTATCGCCGACGAACTGCGCACCCGCCTCTCCGCCGCCCTGGAAGCCGTACGCGTCGGCCCCGGCAGCGATCCCGCCAGCGACATGGGCCCGCTCATCGACCGGGCCAACGCCGACCGGGTCCACCAGGCCGTGGAGGATGCCGCCGAGTACGCCAAGGTCGTCGTCAGGGGTGGCCGTATCACCGAAGGACCGCTGGCCGCCGGGGCCTTCGTCCAGCCCAGCCTGATCGAGATCCAGGACACGGACCGGCCCATCGTCCAGCAGGAGATCTTCGGCCCCGTCGCCACCTTCGAGATCTTCGACGAGGAGACCGACGCGATCACCCGCGCCAATGCCACCGAGTTCGGCCTGGCGGCCGGCATCTGGACACGGGACGTCGACCGCCCGCTGCGGGTCGCCCGCGAACTGGACGCCGGGACGGTCTGGACCAACACCTGGGCCGTCATCGTCGACCAGATGGAAGAGGGCGGCTTCAAGCAGAGCGGTGTGGGACGCCTCAACGGCGAACGGGCCCTGGAGGAGTTCCAGGAGATCAAGCACATCGTGCACCCCGCGCCACGCCGGAGCTGACACCTGTCCGAGACGCCTCACGCCGGAGCCGAGACCCCGGCGGAGGCGCCTCACCCGCCGAAGTCGAGACCCCGGCGGAGGCGCCTCACCCGCCGAAGTCGAGACCCCGGCGGAGGCGCCTCACACGCCGGAGCCGACACCCGTCCGAGGCCCCACGCCGGAGCCGACACCCGTCCGAGGCGGCCTCATACCGGAGCCGACACCTGTCCAGGCCCCATACGGGACCCGGCACCCAACCCAGGAAGGAGTCCGTCATGACCCAGTCCACCGCGCTCGGCCCCGACGAGCAGCAGACCCTGCGGTCCTTCCTGACCGCCGCGCGTCTGCTGTCCGAGCAACTCGGCCATGAGCTGTGGCGCGAGACCGGTATGCGGCAGATCCACTACGAGATCCTGGCGTGGCTCTCGGAGGCCCCCGGGCACCGGCTGGGCATGGCGGACCTGGCGCGCAGGACAGCCGTGTCACCGAGCAGGCTGTCGCATCTGATGGACCGGCTGGAGGAACTGGGCTGGGTCCGGCGGACGAGCAGCCCCGATGACGGGCGCGTCCATCTGGCACAGCTCACCGACGATGGCCGGGCCACCCTGGAGCAAGCTGCGCCCTGGCACGGCGAGTGCGCGCACGCCCGGCTGCTGGATCTGCTCACCCCCGAGC
>NZ_JBSGUP010000599.1:0-5111 GCF_053607985.1 Streptomyces sp. NPDC055078 | reverse complement strand
GAGGTCCCCGGGGGCGCCCCCGGGGACCGGGCCCTGGGGAGCGAGGGGGATCAGCGTGATCCGCAGCGGCTCGGCCTGCTTGGCGGGCGGCGCCTGATAGGGGTGGCGCACCCCGAGGTAGATCGCGGTTCCGAAGGCGATGGCCACGAGCAGGACGAGCACCAGGACCGACTTGGAGCCGGTCCGCAGGGAGAGCGCGGGGAGGCTGCGCACCGCGCGCGCGTGATCGCCCATCCGCTCCTGCGCGGAGAACTCCTGCAGCCGCGCAGCTCGTACGAACGATTCGTCGAAGACGACGGACCGGTACTCGTCCTCTCCACCGCCGGGGAGTCCCTCGGGTGTCCCCTCGGGCGGATCTCCGCGCCCAGCCATACCTTCAGGGTAGGTCTGGCGGGGCTCCGGTAAACGCGGTGGTACGCGACAAACTCTGACGAGTTCCTACGCAGCCGTTCAGGGGTCGGCGGATGTTCAGGGGCCGGAACAATGGGCCGCGCGGGGGATCGGAGTACGCGGGTGCGGAGCGGAGAGCCAGCGGGGCGGGGCGGGGCGGAAGCCAGGGGCTGGGGGCGGAGAGTCAGGAGGCCAGGGCGGAGACCAGGGGCAGGGGGCGGACCCGGAGGACCGGGAAAGACCCGGAGGACCGGGAAGGAAGACCGGGAGGGAGGTCAGGGGCGGGTCAGGGGATGCGGGGTTCTGCCGAGACCGGGGGCGGGGCGTAATCGGCCGAGGCGGAGGGGCTGCCGACCCGGTCCCTGGCGGAGCCCGCCGATGGAGTGGCGTCGACGCCCGTGGTGGCGGGCGGAGGCACCTGGTCCTGCCGGTTCCCCGAGGCTCCCCGGTAGACGGCCGTGAAGGCGAGGGCGACCATCCCGATGCCCATCACCAGAGCGAGGACCCAGGCCACCGGACGGTGCCAGCGGGCGCTGCCGCGGTAGGGGCGCAGGGCGCCTCCGTGCCTGCCGTAGGGACCGGAGTCGTCATCGTCGGGGTGAGGGCCGTCGCCGTCGCCGTAGGCGCGCTCACGGCCGTATGAGCCGTATCCGTCGTCGTACAGCTCGTCGTCGTGGGGTCCCATGCCCGATCCGGCACGGGCGGCCTCGGCCTCGGCGCGGGCCTGGGCGGCGGCGAGCAACCGCTCGACGGCGGTCGGCTCATGGATCTTCGCGGCCCGGACGAAGTCCTCGTCGAACACCACGGAGGCGAAGTCCTCGTCCGCGCCTCCGCGGTCGTCGTCGGGCTCCCAACCGTCCGGGAACGGCCTGCCCCCCACGTCGTCCGGCACGCCATCAGAGTAAACCGGGCCGCAGGGTTTGGGCAGACGCAAGGGGAACTCTCCCCGCCCGGGTGACGCGCGCCACGGCGCTCGGCCCGACGTCGGCCGGGGAGCGAACGGACGTCGGCCGGAGCGGTGCGGGGTCGCCCGTCCATGCGGGTGATGGCTACCGTGTGTGACCGTCGCCGGTGACGATGTATTTGGTCGAGGTCAGCTCCGGCAGGCCCATCGGGCCGCGGGCGTGCAGTTTCTGGGTGGAGATGCCGATCTCGGCGCCGAAGCCGAACTGACCACCGTCGGTGAAGCGGGTGGAGGCGTTCACGGCGACCGTGGTCGAGTCCACCAATTGGGTGAAGCGGCGGGCGGCGGCCTGGGAGGTGGTGACGATCGCCTCGGTGTGGCCGGAAGACCACAGGCGGATATGGGCCACGGCCGCGTCCAGCGAGTCCACGACGGCCGCGGCGATGTCGTACGAGAGGTACTCGGTCTCCCAGTCCTCGGGGGTGGCCGCGACGACGGTGGCCTTGGTGGTGTCGGCGTAGTCCACCACCCGTTCGTCGCCGTGCACGGTCACCCCGGCCTCGGCCAGGGCGTCGAGGGCGCGCGGCAGGAACGCGGGGGCGATGTCCTGGTGGACGAGCAGGGTCTCGGCGGCGTTGCAGACGCTGGGGCGCTGGGCCTTGGAGTTGATCAGGATGTCGATGGCCATGTCGAGGTCGGTCTCGGCGTCCACATAGACATGGCAGTTGCCGGTGCCGGTCTCGATGACGGGGACGATGGACTCCTCGACGACCGTCCGGATCAGCTGGGCGCCGCCACGCGGGATCAGGACGTCCACCAGACCGCGGGCGCGCATCAGTTCCCGTACGGAGTCCCGTGATTCACCGGGCACGAGCTGGATCGCGTCGGCCGGCAGGCCCGCGCCTCCGACGGCGTCGCGCAGCACCCGCACCAGGGCGGTGTTGGAGGAGTACGCGGAGGACGAGCCGCGCAGCAGGACGGCGTTGCCCGACTTCAGGCACAGGGCGGCGGCGTCCACGGTGACATTGGGGCGGGCCTCGTAGATGATGCCGACGACGCCGAGGGGGACGCGGATCTGGCGCAGATCGATGCCGTTGGGCAGGGTCGAGCCGCGCACCACCTCGCCGACGGGGTCGGGCAGCGCCGCGACATGGCGGACGTCGGCGGCGATGGCCCGCACCCGTTCCGGGGTGAGGGTGAGCCGGTCGATGATCGCCTCGCTGGTGCCCGCTTCCCTGGCACGGGCGATGTCCTCGGCATTGGCCGTGACGATCTCGCTCGTCCGGACCTCCAGGGCGTCCGCGATCGCCAGCAGCGCGTCGTCCTTCGCCGAGCGCGGCAGTGGCGCGATGTCGGCGGCGGCGGAGCGGGCCCGGTAGGCGGCCTGGGTGACCGGTGTGAGGTTGTCGTACGGCGAGAGCGGCGAGGACTTCGTCATACCCGCAGGGTAATGCGCCGCCCCGCCCGCCCTGTCCGTATTCCGCACTACGAGACGGTGGTCCCGAACCGGTGAACACGGCCCGGGGAACACGGCCCGGGGACACGGCCGACGCCGCCCCGGACCGAGAGGCTCCGCGGACCGACTCCGAAGACCTGGGCCCCCGGCTCCCGCCGAGAGAACCCCGATTCCCTCCGAGAGAACCCCGGGCCCCAAGCCCAAGCTCAGGGCCCGGCTCCCGGCGCCCCTCACACCAGCCCCGGCCCCGGCCCCGGGATCAGAAGGGGTGGACTCCCACCGGGGCGGCGGGCGGTGGTCCGTATCCCTCGGCGAGGCGCTGGTGGTAGGTCTGGCGGTCGATGACCTCCAGGCCCACGATCGTCCACGGCGGCAGTCTGGCCGTCGAGCGGTGCTCGCCCCACAGCCGCAGTGCCACCGCCGCCGCGTCGTGCAGGTCCCGCGCCTCCTCCCAGTAGCGGATCTCGGCATGGTCGCCCGCGTAGCGGCTGGTGAGCAGGAAGGGGTGATCGTGCGCGAGCTGTTCGAGACCGCGCCGGACCTCCGTCAGCGGGGCTTCGGCGCCGGAAACGCTGAGGGTGATGTGCCACAGCTTGGACTGTGTGCGCTCATCGCCCTCCGCGCGGCCCTCCGTCTCCGGCCCGGCACCCGGCTCCTGCCCCTGCCCGGCGTCGTCGAAGTCGGCTCCCGCGCCGACGCTCGTCAGTGTCCGCTCCTCACCCGCGGTCCTGCGGGTGTGATCGCCGGGCGCCCTGCGGGCGTGCGGGCTGGCCCCGTTCCCTCGGGGCACATCCCCTGGGCGCGCTCGTCTCACCGGCCGCCTCCTGTTGCATGTGTCGTCGTGCTGTACCCCGCCGTTCCCCCGCAACAAAGTTGACCAGTCCTGGACGGAACATGGGGCGCTTTTAGGGAAGGTCCCTGCCGGATGACTGGACTTTCAGCCGTTTCAGGGGTGCAGAACGACCAGATCGTCCCTGTGTACGACTTCTCGCTCGTACTCGGGGCCGAGTTCCCGGGCGAGATCGCGGGTGGAGCGGCCGAGGAGCTGAGGGATCTCGCGGGCGTCGAAGTTGACGAGTCCCCGGGCCACGGCACGGCCCCGGGGGTCGCGCAGTTCGACCGGGTCCCCGGCGATGAAGTCGCCCTCGACCGAGGCGATCCCGGCGGGCAGCAGGGACTTCCGGCGGCGTACGACGGCGTCGACCGCGCCGTCGTCCAGGAACAGCGCGCCCTGCGGGGTGGAGGCGTGCGCGAGCCAGAGCAGCCGGCCGGCGGAGCGGCGGCCGGTGCTGTGGAAGTAGGTGCCGGTCGACCTGCCCGCCAGCGCGTCGGCGGCCCGGACGGCGGAGGTGAGGACGACGGGGACGCCCGCCGCCGTCGCGATCCGCGCGGCCTCGACCTTGGTCACCATGCCGCCCGTGCCCAGGCCCGCCTTGCCCGCGCTGCCGATCTCCACATGAGCGATGTCGGCGGGGCCGCGCACCTCGTCGATCCTGGAGGTGCCGGGCCTGGCCGGATCGCCGTCGTACAGCCCGTCCACATCGGACAGGAGCACCAGCAGATCCGCGCGGACGAGATGGGCGACGAGGGCGGCGAGCCGGTCGTTGTCGCCGAAGCGGATCTCGTCCGTGGCGACGGTGTCGTTCTCGTTGACGACGGGCACCGCGCCCATGGCCAGCAGTTGGTCCAGGGTCCGGTAGGCGTTGCGGTAGTGGGCGCGGCGGCTGGTGTCGTCGCTGGTGAGGAGCACTTGGCCGACCCGTACGCCGTAGCGGGCGAAGGAGGCGGTGTAGCGGGCGACGAGCAGGCCCTGTCCGACGCTGGCGGCGGCCTGCTGGCGGGCGAGGTCCTTGGGGCGGCGCGGCAGGCCCAGGGGGGCGAGGGCCGCGGCGATCGCGCCGGAGGAGACCAGGACGATCTCCTTCTCGCCTCCGCTGCGGACCTTGGCGAGTACGTCGACGAGGGCGTCCACCCGGTCGGCGTCGAGTCCGCCCGACGCGGTGGTCAGGGAGGACGAGCCGACCTTGACGACGATCCGGTGGGCCTGTGTTACCTGCTGTCTTGCCACTGTCACGGGCCGAATCTATGTCAGGGGCCGCGCCGGACGCTCGGCCATTTCACCCGCTGGACAGGCACCGGACCCAGCACCGGACCAGCCCCGGACCCCGGCACCGGCACCGGCACCGGACAGCATGAGACAGGCACAGAGCCGGCCCGGACAGTACGCGCCGGGCACCGCACGCGCGGGGGCCCGTACGGCGACTGTGCCGTACGGGCCCCGGAAGGCGGCTCGCTCAGCCGGATGTGCTCAGTCGGCTGTGCTCAGTGGGCAGTGGTCAGCGGGCCAGCGGCACGGCCGCG